>NZ_JAQOSR010000075.1:0-39671 GCF_046718885.1 Bradyrhizobium sp. UFLA01-814
GAGGTGGTGGCGCTTGCCGATCTCGACAGCGCCGGTGCCAAGGTCGTCGAGCAACTGCTCGGCAATGCGCCGGATGCGATGGCCGAGACCAAGAAGCTCGCGATGGAAAGCTCGTTCGGCGGCATGGCGGTGGACGATGTGGCCTACAAGCGCCTCGTTCATCTGCATTCGGCCAAGCGGCAGACCGCGGAAGCTGCCGAAGGGCTTGCATCCTTCGCCGAGAAGCGCGCCGGCCGGTGGGGCGGCGGCGCGTAAGCTCAGCAGCCGCGGCAGATGCCGCGCATGCTGCGATAGACCTCTTCGTCGTCGCGGCGCATCTGCTGCAGCTGATCGAATGTCTTCGATTCGCTCGATCGCGCCACCGGCGGCTCGGGCTTGCGCTTCGCCGCAAGGTCCTGCTCTTGCCGATGGTAGCAGGCCTCGCGCTCCGCCTTGGCCTCAATGAAGCGGCAGGTCTCGATCGCCGCCGCGGGCGTCGCAACGATGATGAGACCAAACGACATTGAGATCAGGAGTTTCAAGCGGGCGATCCTTTCGCGTCCTTGTCTCAGCTCGGCATGCCAACGGCAAGGCCGGCGTCGCATCACAGCGGCTGTGACAGCGATTTTTTCAATGTCTTCAGCAGCGCCTGCACCGCGGCGGCATCGATGCGGCGCTCGGGAACGGCGGCCTTGACCCACAATTCCGGAATCGGAAAGTCGGTGAGTACCGGTTGCAACGCGCCGTCGCGCAGCGCGTCCGCGACCAGATAATGCGAGAGCAGCGCAATGCCGTTGCCGGCGATCGCGCTTTGCGTCAGCACGCGGCCTTCGTTCGAAGAGAGAATCGGGCGGACCTGGATATTGACGCGGCCACGCGGTCCCTCGAATGGCCATTCCGGTCCGGTCGGCAGAAAGCTGAGGCAGCGATGATCGACTAGGTCGCGCGGATGCTTCGGTATGCCGTGCTTCTTCAGATAGGCCGGCGAGGCGCACACGAGGCGCGGCAGCCGGCACAAGGGCTCGTCAACCACACCGCCAAAGGAATGCGGGAAGGCGCCGATCGCGAGGTCGAAACCTTCGGTCACCGGATCGACCGGGCGGTCGATCATCACGATCTCGAGCTTCACGCTTCCGTTCTGCTTCTGGAAGATCGTGAAGGCATCGGCGAGCCGCGCAACCGTCAGCGAGGTCGGCGCCTTGACGCGCAGATGATCCGAGAGGTCGCGCTGCTTCTCGCCCATCCGCGACAAGAGATCGCCGACATCGGCAACCACGCCACGGGCGCGATGCACATATCGCTGCCCGGCCTCCGTCAGCCGCAACTGGCGGGTCGAGCGATGGAATAGTGCGGTGCCGATCCGCTCCTCGAGCTGGGTGACGCGCTTGGCGACGACGGATGTCGCGATATTGAGCTTGCGCGCCGCGGCGGAAAAGCCGCCGGCATCGGCGGTGGCGAGGAAGGCTTCGAGATTGACCAGCGTATCCATCTGCCTCGGGCCTTTCTCGATTCGCGAAAGCTGATTACATAATTTGGTGGATTGTACTGCAATCTGCATCAATTCATAGTTGGCCCAATCAACTTTGTTCAGGGCGGAAATGATGCGAGCGAGCACGATCGAAGAACCTGCGCGGCAGGTCCCGGTCTATGGCGAATATGACGTGGTGGTGCTCGGCGGCGGACCGGCCGGCATCGCGGCAGCGGTCGGCGCGGCACGTGCCGGACGGCGGACGCTCCTGATCGAGCGTTACGGATTTCTCGGCGGCATGGGCACCGCGGCCGGCGTGACCAACTTCTGCGGACTGCACGCCAACATCTTCGGCGAGATGCACCGCGTGGTGCAGGGCATCGCCTCCGACCTGCTGGCGCGGATCGACCGGCTCGGCGGGCTGAACGCGCCGCATCTGATCCTCGGCAAGATTTTTGCGCAAGCCTACGACACCGCGGCCTACAAGATCGCGGCCGACGATCTGCTGGCGCATCACAAGGTCGACATTCTGTTCCACGCGCTCGGCGCCAGCGTCGTGATGGATGGTTCGCACATCCATGCGCTGATGGTCGAAACCAAGGCCGGCCGGCAGGCCGTGCGCGCCAGCATCTTCATCGATTGCTCCGGTGACGGCGATCTCGCGGTGTGGGCCGGCGCGCCCCATGAAGTCGGTGACAACCAGGGCGGCATGCTCTACCCCTCGATGATGTTCCGCCTCAACGGCATCGATCCGGCGAAGGCCGGCGATGCATGGCGCACCATCCCGGCGCTGATGGCGCAGGCCGAGGCCGCCGGCACCCACACATTCCCGCGCAAATCCGCCATCGTGCGGCCGCAGAAATCGCAGATCGAATGGCGGGTGAATTTCACCCAGGTGACGCGCAGCGACGGCGGCGCCATCTCCGGCGTCGATCCCGATGACATGACGCGCGGCGAGATCGAGGGGCGCCGCCAGGCGGTCGAAGCGTTCAAGTTCCTGCGCACGGTGCCCGGCTTCGAGAATTCCTACATCGTCGATCTGCCGCCGCAGCTCGGCATCCGCGAGACGCGGCGTGTGATCGGCGGCTACATGCTGTCCGGCGAGGATGTGCTGGGCTGCGCCTCGTTCGAGGACTCGATCGGCGTCAATGGCTGGCCGAAGGAATCCCATGTGCCGGGTGATGTGATCTTCGAGTTTCCGCCGATCCCGGAGAGCCGCGGCTACAACGAGTTGCCGTACCGCATGCTGGTACCGGAGGGCGTCGACAATCTCCTGGTCGCCGGCCGCTGCGCCTCGATGACCCATGAGGGACAATCGGCGGCGCGCGTCTCCGGTGCCTGTTTCGTGATGGGCGAAGCGGCGGGAACCGCGGCGGCGCTCGCGCTGTCGGGCAATACGATTCCGCGCGACATTTCCGTCGAAAAGTTGCAACAACAGCTTGGCAAACAGGGCGCGTTCATCGGCCGCGATCAGGCCCTGCCTGAAGGATTATGAGTGGAGACGGCAATGAAGGGTTGGGCGCGGCTCGCACTCGCGGGTCTCCTGCTGTGGGCCGCGAGCGGCATCGCGCGGGCCGATGATCTCCTGAAGGCGAAGATCGGCGTCTTGCGGCTGTCGTCCTCGGCGCCGGTGTTCATCGCGCAGGACAAGGGCTATTTCCGCGACGCCGGGCTCGATGTCGAGCTGAAGTTCTTCGACGCGGCGCAGCCGATCGCGGTTGCGACCGCGTCGGGCGATGTCGATTTCGGCATCACCGCCGTCACCGCCGGCCTCTACAATCTCGCCGGCAAGGGCACGCTGAAGGTGATCGGCGGCATGAGCCGCGAGAAGGCCGGCTATCCCCTGATCGGCTACTTCGCCAGCAACAACGCCTATGCCGCCGGACTGAAGACACCGAAGGATCTGGCGGGCAAGCGCGTCGCGGTGACCCAGGTCGGCTCCAGCTTCCATTATTCGCTCGGCCTGCTCGCCGACAAATACGGCTTCAAGCTGTCGGACGTGAAGGTCGTGCCGCTGCAGTCGCTGTCGAACGCGGCCGCGGCGCTGAAGGGCGAAACCGTCGACGCCGCGCTGCTGCCGGTCTCGACCGCGCGGACGCTGATGGATTCCAACGGCGCGAAATTGCTCGGCTGGGTCGGCGACGAGACGCCGTGGCAGTTAGGGGCCATCTTCGCGTCGCCGAAGGCGCTGACCAACGCACCGCTGGTGACCAGGCTGCTCACCGCGCTCACCCGTGCCGACCACGAATATCACGACGTGATCCTGACTGCGATCAAGGACGGCGTGGCGCCGATCAACGACAAGACCAGGCCGCTGCTCGAGATCATCGCCAAATACACCAACCTGCCGGTCGCGCAGGTGGTCGGCAATTGCGCCTATATCGATCCCGACGGCAAGCTCGACGTGAAGAACCTCGACAACCAGATCAAATGGCTGCAGGGGCAGGGCTTTGTGGATAAGGGCTTTGACGCGAATGCGATCATCGCCAAGGGTTATGTGAAGGCGGATTGATGATGAGCCGCGCGCACCACTCTGACCCCGTCACCCTGAGGAGCGCGCCCTTGCGCGCGTCTCGAAGGGTCGACGGCCGAGCTGCTACATCCGGGCCGTCGACCCTTCGAGACGCCGCTGCGCGGCTCCTCCAGCGACAAAGGCAAAGCCTTTGCGCGGGGGTGACGGGTCTGGCAGTGAGTTCATGACGACATGGACCTGATCGCCGACCATATCAGCCATCGCTTCGGCGCGCTCGACGTGCTCGACGACGTCTCCTTCACGGTGCGCGCCGGCGAGATCGTCGCGATCGTTGGTCCGTCCGGCTGCGGCAAGAGCACTCTGCTGTCGATCCTCGGGGGCCTGCTGCGGCCGAGCAAAGGCGTGGCCGAGCTGCGCGGCGCGGCGCCGGCTGATAGCCTCAATCCCCTGACCTTCGTGTTCCAGGACTTTGCGTTGCTGCCGTGGAACACGGTCGAGGACAACGTCGCGTTTCCGCTGCTGCATACGGGCTTGAGCGCCGGCGAGCGCCGCGCCGTGGTCGACGATGCACTGCGCCGCACCGGGCTGTCGGATTTTCGCGCCGCCTATCCCAAGCAGCTATCCGGCGGCATGCGCCAGCGCGTCGGCATTGCGCGGGCACTCGCGGTTCGCCCCGCGATCCTGCTGATGGACGAGCCGCTGTCGGCGCTGGATTCGCAGACCCGCGAGCTCCTGATGGAGGATTTCGTGCGTCTGCTCGCCGACGGCGCGATGGGCGCGGTCTATGTCACGCATAATCTCGAGGAAGCGGTGCGGCTCGCCGATCGCGTCGTGGTGCTGTCGCGCCGCCCTGGCCGCATCCGGGAAATCGTGACCATCCCGATGACCCGCGCCGAGCGCGGCACGACGGACGCACGTGGGCCGATGGCCGCGCTACAGGGTGAGCTGTGGTCGCTGATCCGGAAGGAGGCGATCGATGCCGAGCGCGAGGTCCAGCATGCTTGACCGCGCGCCGCAGCAAACAAAAGACCAATCGGCGGAAGCGACGCGCCCGGTTGCGTTTCGTGGCGCCGGCTTCACGCCTGGCGGCAGCCGCTATGCCGGCTGGATCGCGCTCGCGCTGGTCATTGCGGTCTGGCAGCTCGCGGGCAGCGCAGGCTGGGTCAATCCGCTGTTCCTGCCGGCGCCGTCGGCGATCGCGGTTGCGATCTATAAGCTCGCGATGTCGGGCGCGCTGTGGCAGCACTTGTCGTGGTCCATTATGCGAATCGGCACCGGCTGGCTCATCGGCACGGCCGCCGGCGTCGTGGTCGGCTTTGCGATCGGGCTGTCGACCATGGCGCGCGGCGTCGGCATCACCTTCATCTCGGCGCTGTTTCCGATCCCGAAGATCGCGCTGCTGCCGTTGCTCATTCTGTGGCTCGGGATCGGCGAGGAGCCGAAGATCGCGACCATTGCGCTTGGCGTGTTCTTCTCGACCGCGATCTCGGTCTATAGCGGCGTCGATGCGGTGCCGCGCAATCTGATCCGGATGGCGCAAAGCTTCAACGTGCCGTTCCACGCCATCGTGCGCCGCGTGATCTGGCCCGGCGCGCTGCCCTCGATCCTCGCCGGCTTCCGCATCACCGCGTCGGTCGCGCTGCTGCTCGTCGTCAGCGCCGAGATGATCGGCGCGCAATACGGCATCGGCGCCTTCGTGCTGCAGGCCGGCAATCTGATGCAGACCGATCAACTGCTCGCCGGCGTCGTGATCCTGTCGCTGTTCGGGCTCGTGGTGGGGAAGCTGATCAATTTGCTGGAGACACGCCTGTTGCACTGGCGGTGAGGGCACGCTGCGGGCCACAAACTCAATGTCGTCCCGGCGAAGGCCGGGACCCATAACCACAGGGCGTGGTTGTTGGAAAAAGGCTGGGGCCCCAACGCGTTCAACCAATCGAGATTGGTGGTAATGGGCCCGGCCTTCGCCGGGACGACGTGGGGTGGGCGCTGCGTGCCTTGCGCAGACGATCGTTACGCGTTACCGCGATCCTCGCGGAACAGGTCGAGCTTCTGCTGCACCGGGCGGTCGGAGAACGAGAACAGCACGGAGTCGGCATCGGCCTCGTGGGTGACCCAGTGCCAGCTCGGCACCACGAACAGGTCGCGCGGTCCCCACTCGAAGGTCTGGTCGCCGACCCTTGTGCGGCCTTTGCCCTCGATCGCGGCGAACACGGTCGCATCGGTTGCGCGATAGCGTGCGGTCTTGAAACCCTTTGGCAGCAGTTGGATGAAGGTGCCGATGGTCGGCATCGCAAAATCGCCGGTCTCGGGATTGGAGAACTTCAGCTTCAGGCCGTGGCAGGCATCCCACTCGTCGCTGACCTTGGCCTTCTCCAGCGCCTCGCGGGTGTATTCATAGGGGTAGTTGAAGATCGGCGAGGTCTTCGACGTCCGCTTCTGGTCGATCGGCAGCAGATTGTGTCCGTAACGCGCGAAGCTTGCGCCGGCCGGCTTGGAGATCGACTGCTGGTCCTCCTTGGCGCCTTCGGCAAACGAGCAGTCGAAGAACTGCACCATCGGGATGTCGAGCCCGTCGAGCCAGAACATCGGCTCATTGGTTTCGTTCGAATGGTCGTGCCAGGTCATCGACGGCGTGATGACGAAGTCGCCCGGCGACATCGCGGTGCGCTCGCCGTCAACAGCGGTGAAGGCGCCCTTGCCCTCGAGCACGAAGCGCAGCGCCGATTGGGCATGGCGATGGGCGGGGGCGATGTCGCCCGGCACCACCATCTGCACGCCGGCGAACAGCGAGGTCGTGATCCTGGACTGGCCGCGCAGGCCGGGATTTTCCAGCACCAGCACGCGGCGCTCGGCCTCCTTGGCCGTGATCAGCTTGCCGGCCTCGTTCATGTAGTCGCGGATCTGGTCGAACTTCCATAAGTGAGGACGGCAGGCGCTTTTCGGCTCAGGCGTGATCAGATCGTTCATCACGTTCCACAGCGCCGAGAGGTTCTGGCCGTCGATCTTCTTGTAGAACGCCTCGCGCTCCGGGGTCTTCTGCACGGCTTCCATGGCAAGCCTCCCATCATTCTTGTTGGCGCAATTTAATTGACAGTATACTGACAATATGGCTAGCGTCAATGAAGTAAGCCATGGCGTTTTCGAGCGAAGTGGATACCGGTTCGCGCAAAGAAAACGCATCAAACCAGAATAATGCAAGGGAGGTTCCGATGAAGCTGCATGGCTATTTCCGCAGCAGCGCGTCCTACCGGGTCCGGATCGCCCTCAATCTGAAGGGGCTTACGTCCGAGCATCTGCCGCATCATTTGCGCAAGGGCGAGCAGTGCGCGCCGGCCTATCTCGCGATCAATCCGCAGGGGCTGGTGCCGACCCTGGAGAGCGACGCCGGCGCGATCCTCACCCAGTCGCTCGCGATCATCGAATGGCTCGACGAGACCAATCCCAATCCGCCGCTGCTGCCGAACGATCCGCTGCGGCGCGCCAAGGTGCGGGCGTTTGCGCAGGCGATCGCTTGCGACACCCATCCGGTGCAGAATCTGAAGGTGCTGGCGCGGCTGCGGCAGCTCGGCCTGCCCGAAGCGCAGGTGACGGAATGGGCGGCCTGGGCCAACCGCGAGGGCCTGGCGGCCTGCGAGACCTTGATCGCGGCGGAGTCAGGGCCGTTCTGCTTTGGCGACCAGCCGACGCTTGCCGATCTCTGCCTGGTGCCGCAGCTCGCCAATGCGCGGCGCTTCGGCGTCGATGTCTCGGCTTATCCGCGCCTGCTCGAGGCCGAGGCCGCAGCCAAACAGGTCAAGGCGTTTGCCGACGCCGCCCCGGACAAGCAGCCCGATGCCGAATAACAAGCCAACGCCCGTCACGATGGACGCGGTCTACACCGCGCCCGGCTACCTGTTCCGGCGCATGCAGCAGATCGCGGTCGCGCTGTTCATCGAGGAGTGCAAGGCGTTCGACTTGACGCCGGTGCAATATGCCGCGCTGGTCACGATCTCGACCCATCCCGGCATCGACGCCACAAGGCTCTCGGCGGTGATCGCGTTCGACCGCTCCACGCTCGGCAACGTGATCGAGCGGCTGCAGGCCAAGGAGTTCATCGTGCGCAAGCCGGCGCCGGAGGACAAGCGCGTCAAGCTGCTCTATCTTACCAGGGCCGGCGCGGCGGTGCTGAGCGACATCATGCCCTCGGTCGACAAGGCACAGGCGCGGATGCTGCAGCCGTTGAAGCCGGCCGACCGCAAGACGTTGCTGGCGTTGTTGACCCAGCTCGTCGACCTCAACAACGAGGCGTCGCGGGTGCCGCTGCGCGCCGAGGACGCGCTCGAACATCTCGGGAGGTCGGGCTGATGGCGGAGACGAGACCTGTCCTGATCGCGGGCGGCGGCATCGGCGGCCTCGCCGTGGCGCTCGGCCTCGCGCAGAAGGGCATCCGCTCCATCCTGCTGGAGAAGGCTGCTGCGCTCGGCGAGATCGGCGCCGGCATCCAGCTCGGCCCGAACGCGTTCCACGCCTTCGATTATCTCGGCGTCGGCGAGGCCGCGCGCAACATGGCGGTCTACATCGATCAGCTGCGGCTGATGGATGCGCTGACCGCCGACGAGATCACCCATATCGATCTCGGCGATGCGTTTCGCGCGCGGTTCGGCAATCCCTATGCCGTCGTGCACCGCGGCGATCTGCACGGCGTGTTCCTGCGCGCGTGCCAAAGCCACGAACTGATCGAGCTACGCGTATCCAGCGAGGTGACCGGCTATGAGCAGGACGGCTCGTCCGTGACGGCAAAGCTCGCGGGTGGCGAGCGGATCGCCGGCCGTCTTCTGATCGGCGCCGATGGCTTGTGGTCGAACATCCGCAAGCAGGTCACGGCGGACGGCCCGCCGCGCGTCTCCGGCCACACGACCTATCGCTCGGTGATTCCGACCGAGCGGATGCCGGAGGATCTGCGCTGGAACGCGGCCACGCTGTGGGCCGGCCCGAAATGCCACATCGTGCATTACCCGCTGTCGGGCTGGAAGGTGTTCAACCTCGTCGTCACCTATCACAACAACGCGCCGGAGCCGGTCGCGGGCAAGCCGGTCTCCGAAGCCGAGGTGATGAAGGGTTTTACCCATGTCCACGAGCGGGCGCAGAACATCATCCGCCACGGCACCAACTGGAAGCTTTGGGTGCTGTGCGACCGCGATCCGAACGAGCAGTGGATCGACGGCCGCGTGGTGCTGCTCGGCGACGCCGCCCATCCGATGCTGCAATATTTCGCGCAGGGCGCCTGCCAGGCAATGGAGGACGCGGTCTGCCTGTCGCACATGCTGGCCCATCACGATGATCAGACAGCGGCGCTCGAAGCCTACAGCGCGCAACGCTTCCCGCGCACAGCGCGCGTACAACTGATGTCACGCGCGATCGGCGAACACGTCTACCATCCCTCAGGCGAGCACGCCCGCATCCGCAACGCGATCATGAGCGCGAAGTCGCAGGTTCAATGGTGCGATGACATCGCCTGGCTGTATGGCGGGACGGGGCTGGGCAGCTAATTACTCGTCGTCCCGGACAAGCGAGCGGAGCGAGCGCGATCCGGGACCCATAACCACCGAAGGCTGTTGTGATGGCAGGCCGGGGCCCCAGCTTTTGCGCCACACACATTTGTGGTTATGGGTCCCGGCTTTCGCCGGGACGACACTGAATGCGTGGCGGCAGCGTTGCGCAGTATGGCGCTCTCACATCCGCATCACCGCCTGCCGGTCGATCTTGCCGGTGCCGGTCTTCGGTAGCTCATCGATGAATTTGACCTCGCGCGGGTATTTGTACGGCAACAGCTTTGTCTTGACGTAATCCTGCAGGCGCCGCGCCGCTTCGGCCGTGTCGAAGCCGGCCTTGTTCATGACAACCACGGCGCGCAGCGTCATGCGTCGGTCCGGCAATTCGGCGGCGTAGACGGCGCATTCGCGGACGTCGGGGTGATCGGCGAGGCAGAGCTCGACTTCGAGCGGATAGACCCACTGGCCGGAGATCTTGATCAGATCGTCGGCGCGGCCGCGGAAGAAGTGGAAGCCGTCGCTGTCGCGCATGAAGCGGTCGCCGGTGTAGATCCAGCCGTCCTCGCGCACGGTCTCGGCGGTCTTGTCCGGCCGGTTCCAGTACAGTGGCGACGCGGAATCGCCGCGCACCCACAAGATGCCTTCCTCATTGTCGCCGACCTCGCGGCCATCGCTGTCGCGCAGCATGACCTCGTAGCCAGGCACGCGCAGGCCGGCGGCGCCGAGCTTCTTTCGCTCCGCGCGGTTGCTGAGATAGACGTGCAGCACTTCGGTCGAGCCGAGGCCTTCGATGATCTCGAGCCCGGTGAGCCGCTTCCAGCCGTTGAACACATCGGCCGACAGCACCTCGGCAGCCGAGACCGCCATCCGCAGCGAGGAGAAATCGGTTTGCCCGGCGCCCTCGGCCTTGGTCAGCGAGATGTAGAGCGTCGGCAGGCCAAAGAACACGGTCGGGCGATATTGTCCGATCGCCGCGAAGATCGCAGCCGGCTTCGGCTGGCCGGGCAGCAGCAGCGTCGCGGCGCCGACCGAGAAGGGAAACGTGATCGAATTGCCAAAACCATAGGCGAAGAAGATCTTCGGCACCGAGAAGCAGATGTCACCGGGCTCTAGCTTCAGCACGTTGCGGGCAAAGGCGCGCTCGCTATAGGCCATGTCGTGCTGCAGATGCACGATGCCCTTGGGACGGCCGGTCGACCCGGACGAATACATCCAGAACGCCATCTCGTTGCGGTGGGTGTCGGCCGCGTCGAGCTCGATCGGAAATCCTTGCAGCCAGTCGCCGGCGTTGCGCGCCTCTGCGACGGCATGATCGCCGGCGGCGCCGTTGACCACGACCAGCGTGCGTAGCGGCGTGTCCTTGCAGGCTTCCGCGTTGAAGCGCGCACAGAATTCCGCATCGGTGACGGCGACCTGCGCGCCCGCGTCAGACAGGTAGAATTGCAGCAGTTCGGGCGTGGTCAGCGTGTTGATCAAGAGCGGCACGAAGCCGGCACGCACCGCGCCGAAGAATGCCGCCGGATAGGCCGGGGTGTCGTCGAGGAACAGCAGGATGCGGTCGCCGCGCTGCAGTCCAAGCGACCGGAAGGCGTGGCCCCAGCGTGCGGCCTCAGTGCAGAGCTCGCGATAGGTCCGCGTGCCGGCCGGGCCGGTCAGCGCCAGGCGCTCGGCATTCCCGTTGCCGAGATTGTCGAACAGGATGCGGCTCGCATTGTAGCGTTCGGGGATCGTAAAGCCGATCTCGCGCGCACCGGGATTGTCCAGCGGAACCTGGTCGGCGATCCCGGTCATGATTGTCCCTTTGCGGCTGCGTAGCGGGCCATGAAGGCGGGCGACATCGCGCGCAGCCGCGCGTCATCGATCCGGCCGGAGCGGGTGATGTAGCTATAGGCGAAATCCATCAGATCGAGCGTCATGTGCGCGGGGAAATGCTCGTACCAGTCGGCACTGGTCCGCGCCGCGGTGACGAGCTTCTTCACGATCGGCTTGCGCTCGCTCTCGTAGCGCGCAAGCGCGGGGCCAATGCCGTTCTCGGTCTCCAGCGCCTTGGTCAGCGCGATCGCATCCTCGATCGCGAGCCGCGTGCCCGAGCCGATCGAGAAATGCGCCGAATGCAAGGCGTCGCCGATCAGAACAATGTTGCCGTGCGACCAGCGCTCGTTCCAGATCCACGGGAAATTGCGCCACACCGATTTGTTCGAGATCAGCCGGTGGCCGTCCAGCGTCGCGGCGAATACGTCTTCGCAAATCGCCTGCGACTCCTCGATGCTCTTGTCGGCGAAGCCGTAGGCGGCCCAGGTCGCCGCATCGCACTCGACCAGGAAGGTGCTCATGTCCTTCGCATAGCGATAGTGATGGGCGTTGAAGCTGCCGCGCTCGGTTGCCACGAAGGTCTGCGACAGCGTCGCGAAGGTTTTCGTGGTGCCGTACCAGGCGAACTTGTTTGAGGAATGCGAGACCGACGCGCCGAAGGCGGACTCATAGCCGCGGCGGACCATCGAGTTCAGCCCGTCGGCGGCGACGATCAGGTCGTAACCCCTGAGCTCGTCGACCGATTGCACCACGGTGTCGAAGCGCGGCGTGACACCCGTGCTGCGGACGCGCTCCTGCAGGATCGTCAGCAGCGCCAGCCGGCCGATCGAGGAGAACCCGACGCCGTCGATCTCGACGCTCTCGCCGCGCAGATTGAGGGTGATGTTCTTCCAGCTCTCCATAAGCGGGGCGATGGCGTCGACCGTCTCGGGGTCGTCGGCGCGCAGGAAGTCCAGCGCCTGTTCGGAGAACACCACGCCGAAGCCCCAGGTGGCGCCGGCCGCGTTCTGCTCGAACAGGTCGATCTCGGCGTCGGGATGACGCTTCTTCCAGAGATAGGCGAAATAGAGCCCGCCGGGCCCTCCGCCGATCACGGCGATCCGCAACGTCTGCCTCCCAGATTGACAGTGTACTTACAATTTGGGTCCAGACTAATCGCCCTCCGGCGGGAACGCCAGAGGGAAAATGCGTGCGGCGACTAGCCGCGTGGCGCCGAAGGGTTCAGTAGCAGCGGCGGACCTTGACCCCGTCGACCCATACCCAGCGGCAGCCGGCGGCGACGGGTTTGCGGGCAACGACCGCACCGTTGGGACCGGCGCAGCCGGCGCGATAGACGCCGCGCGCGCAAACGACCGCATTGGCGTCGGAGGACTCAAGGGTCATCGTCGCGGCAAAGGACAGCAGGGCCGCGGCGATCAGCAATATTGAACGCATGAAATTCCTTCTCCCGGGTGAGGTATGCTTGGCCTGCAGGTGACAACAAGGTGCTACGGCTCCGTGCCCCGGCGATCGCCGGGCGCATGTCGTCTCATCGCCTGCGCGGCTATTTCTTTTCCGCTTCCGCCAGCACCTTCTTGCAGGCGGGCGCCAGCTTGTCGCTCTGCTTGGCGAGACAGGCGATGATGCGGCCGCCGCCGGGCGTCACGCTTTTGCAAAACTTCTCGTAATCGCCCATGCAGGCGTCGCGTTGCGCGGTGGTCAGCTCCTGGGCGCAGACGGCGGTTGCGCCGCAGAGCAGCGCGGCGGTCAGGATAATGCGCAGCATTGTTCGCTCCCCTTTTCCGGTCGATCGCGTGACAACAGGATTACCGCGCCGCGAACGGCGCCAGCACGTCGCGGCACGCCGGCGACAGCGAGCCGGCATTGGTCGCGAGGCACTGCACGATCCGCCCGCCGCCCGGCTGGACGCCGCCACAGATCGAGCGGACGTCGGCGCCGCAGGCCGAGCGCAGCACGAGCAGCTCTTCGCGCGGCCGCAGCGGCCGCAACGCGATCACGGCCGGCGCCGCGGCTGGTGCTGCCGTCGTCGCTGCAGCGCCCGCGGCCGGCGCGGCGGCACCGCCACCAGCGGCGGCCACGGCCTTCTCGCAGGCCGGCGAAAGCTTGCCCTTGTTCTTTTCGAGGCACTGCAGCGCCGGCGCGCCGCCGGTCGGCACGCCCGCGCAGACCTTGGGATAATCGGAGCGGCATGCGCTGCGGATCGCGGAGATCTGCGCGTTGGACGGCGTCCCGGCCGCCTTCGGTGCGGCGGCTTCGGTGGCAGGCTTGGCCGTTGCCGCGGGAGCAGCTTCGGTCTTGGCCGCCGCCGGCGCGGAGTCTGCCTTCGGTGCGGCGGCCGGCGCTTCGACGGCCTTCACCGCGCTGGCGCAGCCCGGACCGAGGCTTGCCATGTTCTTCTGCAGACATTGCAGCGAGGCTTCGCCGCCCGGCGGTACGCTGGAGCAGTGGGCGATGTAGTCGTTGCGGCATTGCGACTTGATGGCGTCGCGCTGCGCCTGAGTCGGCGCCTGCGACAACGCCGGTGCGGTGCTCATGAATGCCGCAAGCGCAAGACATGCGGACAGCTTCGTTGCTCGTGTCAACGCATTGATCATCTGAATAAATCCTCTGGTCGCGCCGGATGCGTCCGGCTCAACTGAACTGAGTTCTGAAAAAGTCTTGTTGTAACAACCTCGGCGAGCGGCATCATTTTCGCTTTCGAGTTCCGCTGCAAGCGGATTGTTGCTATGGATGAAGCAGCCGGATTTTTTGCCCGTCACGAGATCTTTAAATTAAGTCATTTGAATCGAGGCTCGGAAATGAGGCATGCGCGCGCGTCGGCACATTTCGGTCGGAGCAATTTTGTGCGGCTGCGAAATGCACCGCTTGCGCGCATCGCGTTCGTCGTATCGGCCTTCGTCAGTTTAAGTGCCTGCGAGCAAAACAGTTTTGTTGCGCCGCCGCCGCCCAAGGTCGAGGTTGCGCCGCCGGTGCAGCGCGCCATCACGCGTTATCTGGACGCCACCGGAAACACCGCGCCGATCCAGACCGTCGATCTGGTCGCGCGCGTGCAGGGCTTCCTGCAGGCGATCAACTATCAGGACGGCTCCTTCGTGAAGGCGGGGACCACGCTGTTCACGATCGAACCGGAGACCTACAAGCTGAAGCTGGAACAGGCGCAGGCCGCAGAGGTCGGCGCGCAGGCGACGCTGAAGCAGGCCGAGCTCGACTTCAAGCGGCAGACCGATCTGGTGCAGCGGCAGGCGGTTTCGCAGTCGACCCTTGATACCTCGACGTCGACCCGGGACAACGCCCAGGCCAGCCTGCAGCAGGCCCAGGTCAACACCAAGATCGCTGCGGTCAACTACGGCTACACCAACGTGGCCGCGCCGTTCGACGGCATCGTCAGCAATCATCTGGTCTCGGTCGGCGAGTTGGTCGGCGTGGCGTCGCCGACCCAGCTTGCGACCATCGTGCAGCTCAACCCGATCTATGTGAATTTCAACGTCAACGAACAGGACGTGCAGCGGGTGCGGGATGAAGCGCGCCGTCGTGGTCTGACGGTCAACGAACTCAGGCAGTTGCCGGTCGAGGTCGGCCTGCAGACCGAGACCGGCTATCCGCACAAGGGCAAGCTTGATTACATCTCGCCGACCCTCAACCAGTCGACCGGCACGCTCGCGGTCCGCGGCGTGTTCGCAAATCCGGACCGGACCTTGCTGCCCGGCTTCTATGTCCGCGTTCGCGTGCCGTTCGAAAAGCAGGACAACGCGCTGCTGGTGCCTGATGTCGCGATCGGCAGCGACCAGGCCGGCCGCTACGTGCTGGTCGTCAATGCCGAGAATGTGGTCGAGCAGCGCAAGGTGACGACCGGCCCGCTCGATGAGGGGCTGCGCGTCATCGAGAGTGGCCTGAAGCCGGATGACCGTATCGTGACCGCCGGATTGCTGCGCGCGATCCCCGGGCAGAAGGTCGATCCGCAGGTGCAGAAGGCCGACGCGGCGCCGACAGCCGCCAAATAGGACGCACGCGCCATGATCTCGAAATTCTTCATCGAGCGCCCGGTCCTTTCCAACGTCATCGCGATCCTGATGATCCTGATCGGCGGCGTGGCGCTGTATAATCTCGCGGTCGCGCAATATCCCGACGTGGTGCCGCCGACGGTGCAGGTGACGACGCGCTATCCCGGCGCCTCGGCCAAGACGGTGGTCGACACCGTGGCGCTGCCGATCGAGCAGCAGGTCAACGGCGTCGAGGACATGCTGTACATGCAGTCCTACAGCGGCGCCGACGGCACCTATACGCTGACGGTGACCTTCAAGATCGGCACCGACCTCAATTTCGCGCAGGTGCTGGTGCAGAACCGTGTCTCCAGCGCGCTGTCGCAGCTGCCGACCTCGGTGCAGAACCAGGGCGTCACGGTCCAGAAGCGGTCGACCTCGATCCTGCTGTTCGTGACGCTGACCTCGCCGAACAGGACCTATGACAGCCTGTTCCTGTCGAACTACGCCACCATCAACATCCGGGACGAGCTGTCGCGCCTTCCGGGTGTCGGCAACGTCACGGTGTTCGGCGCCGGGCAATATTCGATGCGGGTCTGGCTCGATCCGAACAAGCTGCAGGTGCGCGGGCTGGTGCCGCAGGACGTCATCCAGGCGATCCAGCAGCAGAGCCAGCAGGTCACCGCCGGCCAGGTCGGCGCGCCGCCGACGCCGGCGGGCCAGGCGTTCCAGTACACGCTGAACGTCAACGGCCGGCTCGACGACAAGAGCCAGTTCGAGGACATCATCGTCAAGTCAGGCAATGTCGGCGACGTCACCCGGGTCCGCGACGTCGGCTGGGTCGAGCTCGGCGCGCAGACCTACAGCCAGATCTTCTCGCTGAACCAGAAGCCCGCGACCGGCATCGGCGTGTTCCAGTCGCCGGGCGCCAATGCCTTGCAGGTCGAGAAGGCCGTCGAGAAGAAGATGGCGGAACTCGCCAAGCAGTTCCCGCAGGACATCAAATACGACACGCCGTTCGACACCACCAAATTCGTCAACGCTTCGATCGAGGAGGTCTACAAGACCCTGTTCGAGGCCGGCCTCCTGGTGCTGGTCGTGATCCTGGTCTTCCTGCAGGACTGGCGGGCGATGCTGGTGCCCGCCACCACCGTGCCGGTCACGATCATCGGCGCGTTCGCGGCCATGGCGGCGCTCGGCTTCACCATCAACCTGTCGACGCTGTTTGCGATCGTGCTGGCGATCGGCATCGTGGTCGACGACGCCATCGTCGTGGTCGAGGGCGCGGCGCACAATATCGAGCGCGGCATGTCGGGCCACGACGCCGCGATCAAGGCGATGGACGAATTGTTCGCGCCGATCGTCGGCATCACGCTGGTCTTGATCTCGGTGTTCCTGCCGGCGGCGTTCCTGCCCGGGCTGACCGGGCGGATGTACGCGCAATTCGCGCTGGTGATCGCCGCCACCGCGCTGCTCAGCGCCGTCAACGCCGCGACGCTGAAGCCGACACAGTGCGCGCTATGGCTGCGTCCTCCCGCTCCGCCCGAGCAGCGCAATTTCTTCTATCGCGGCTTCAACGCGGTCTATGACCGGCTGGAGCGCGGCTACACACGGCTGGTCAGCGGCATCGCCGGGCATGCCAAGACCTCGGTCGCCGTTGCGCTCGTCATCATCGGGCTCGCCGGCTACGGCCTGTCGCGGGTGCCGACCGGATTCATTCCGATCGAGGACCAGGGCTATCTGCTCGCCGCGGTGCAATTGCCCGACGGCGCGGCCCTCGACCGCACCCAGCACGTGCTCGACGAGGTCACCAGGATCGCCGGCAAGACCCCCGGCGTCGACCAGGTGGTCAGCATCGCCGGCATCTCCGCGCTCGACAACTCCTCGAGCCTCGCCAATGCCGGCGTCGCCTATCTGATCCTGAAGGACTGGGGCGCGCGCGGGCCGGGCGAGGATCTGCGCTCGCTGGTCTACGGGCTCAACGACAAGCTCGCGGTGATCCCGGAGGCGCGCATCCTGGTGATCCCGCCGCCGCCGATCCAGGGCATCGGCAACGCCGCCGGCTTTGCCATGCAGGTCGAGCTGCGCGACGGCAATGCCGACTACGGCAAGCTGCAGGCGGTCACTGGCGCGATCGTGGCCAATGCACAGACGCAGAGCGCGCTGCAGCGGGTCCAGTCGTCGTTCCGCTCGATGGTGCCGCAGTTCGACGTCGACGTCGATCGCATCAAGACGCAGACCCTGCACGTCACCCCCGACCAGATCTTCGCGGCGCTGTCGACCTATCTCGGCGCCAGCTACGTCAACCAGTTCACCAAGTTCGGCCGCACCTTCCAGGTCTATACCCAGGCCGAGGCACAGTACCGCCTGAGCCTGCGCGACATCGAGAACATGATGGTGCGCAACAGCAACGGCGACATGATCCCGCTTGGCACGGTCGCCAAGATCACGCCCTCGATCGGACCGTCGCTGATCAGCCTCTATAACCTCTATCCGTCCGCCTCCATCATCGGGCTGCCGGCGCAGGGTTACTCGTCCGGCCAGTCGATGGCGTTGATGGAGGAGATCGCGGCAAAGACGCTGCCGCCCGGCTCGGGCTTCGAGTGGACGGCGATGTCGTACCAGGAGAAGGAGGTCGGCAGCCAGATCTACTATGTGTTCGCGCTGGCGCTGCTCCTGGTCTATCTCGTGCTCGCCGGGCAATATGAGAGCTGGTACGCGCCGATCTCGGTGATCCTGGCCGTGCCGCTGTCGCTGCTCGGCCCGACGCTGGTGCTGCTGAGCCTGAATATCGAGAACAACCTCTACACCCAGATCGGCACCATCCTGCTGATCGCGCTGTCGGCCAAGAACGCGATCCTGATCGTCGAGGTCGCGCTGGAGCGTCATCTGCGCGACGGGCGGTCGGTGCTGGATGCGGCGATCGACGCGGCGCGCGCGCGATTCCGGCCGATCCTGATGACGTCGTTTGCCTTCATCCTCGGCGTGCTGCCGCTGGTGATCGCGACCGGCGCCGGCGCCAACGCCCGCAAGTCGATCGGCATCACCGTGTTTTCCGGCATGATCGCCTCGACCTGCCTCGCCGTGCTGTTCGTGCCGGCGTTCTTCGTGGTGGTGCAGAGTTTCGAGAACTGGCGCAAGGCGAAGAAAGGCAAGACCGCCGCGCCGCAAGCCGCACCGCAGGCGTCGGGCACGCTGCATTAGGACCGCGCCGAGTGCATTCAGATCTCTCCCCGTCACCCTGAGAGAATGTGAATGTATTCACCGTCGTCCTGGCGAAAGCCAGGACCCATTACCCCAACCGCTTGTTGTTGTGTGACGCCGGGGCCACTATCGCACTCTCAATCGAATTCGGTGGTTATGGGTCCTGGCTTTCGCCAGGACGACGACGTTGGGAAGCCACTCGCTACAACTCTCACACCGTCACCCTGAGGAGGCCGCGAAGCGGCCGTCTCGAAGGGTCGACGGCCACCAGCCGGGCCGTGCATCCTTCGAGACGCGCTACGCGCTCCTCCAGCGACAAAGGCGAAGCCTTTGCGCGGGGATGACGGGTTCGGAGATGTTCCCCAGCTACACCTTCACCATGCGCTTGCCGCGATTCTCGCCGGCCAAGAGCCCGATCAGTGCCTGCGGCGTGTTCTCGATGCCGTCGATGACGTCCTCCTGCACCTTGAGCTTGCCCGAGGCGACCCAGGACTGCAGGTCGGCGAGCGCGGCGTCGCGCTGGTCCATGTAGTCCATCACGATGAAGCCCTGCATGATTAGCCGCTTCACCACGATCAGGCCGGGCACGCCGCGCGGGCCGTGCGCGGAGGGGACGCCGTCATATTGCGAGATCGCGCCGCAGCAGGCGATCCGGCCGCGGTTGTTCATCTGCGCCAGGCAGGCTTCCAGAATGTCGCCGCCGACATTGTCGAAATAGACGTCGATGCCCTTGGGCGCCGCCGCGCGCAGCGCCTTGTAGGTGGCGCCGTCCTTGTAGTCGACCGCGGCGTCGAAGCCGAGCTCGCTCGTCAGCCAATGGCACTTGTCCTTGCCGCCGGCGATGCCGACGACGCGGCAGCCCTTGATCCTGGCAATCTGGCCGACGATCGAGCCGACCGAGCCCGCGGCCGCCGACACCACCACGGTCTCGCCTTCCCTGGGCTTGCCGACGTGGAGCAGTCCGAAATAGGCGGTCAGGCCGGCAACGCCGTAGACGCTGAGCAGATGCGTCATCGGCTCGAGCTTCGGCATCTTCGCCAGGTGCTTGGCCGGCACGGCGGCATAATCCTGCCAGCCGGTGTCGCCGAACACGAGGTCGCCGGGCTTCAGGCCGGGATCATTCGACGAGATCACCTCGGCGATGCTGCCGCCGGCCATCACGGTGTTGGCTTCCACCGCAGCGCGGTAAGTGGCGCCGTGCATCCAGGCGCGGTTGGCGGCATCGAGCGAGATGTAACGCGTCCGCACCAGCGCCTCGCCGTCCTTCGGTGCGGGGATCGTCCCCTTGGTCAGGCGAAAATGCTCGGGGCCAAGCTTGCCGGTCGGCTTTTCGACAAGCAGGATCTGGCGATTGACGGTGTCGTTCATTGGTGTCTCCCCCTTTTGCCTTCCCTTGGCGTTGGTTGTTTCGCATGCAATTGACTGCGGCGCGCGCAGCGCCTTGCACAGATTGTGCGCTGCATGAACGCTAATCCGCGCGCTGGCATTCCACAACGGGAACGTTTCGGCAAAGTCGCGCTGGACGCGAAGCGTGTTGCGTAGCTGCGTAAATCTGCCACACTTGCCCTTCGCCGGGAACTTACGGGGGTAAGAGAATGTCCAGCAGGTTTACGCAGTATATCCTGATTGCGATGGTCCTTGGCATCGCGATGGGGACGATTGTCTTCAACTACTTTCCTGACAGCCGTGTCGAGATCGCAGCAGACGTCAACCTGATCGCGATGCTGTTCCTGCGCCTGATCAAGATGATCATCGCGCCGCTGGTTTTCGCGACCCTCGTCGGTGGCATCGCCCATATGGGCAGCGGCGCCAAGCTCGGCCGCATCTTCGCCAAGACCATGGGCTGGTTCGTCTCCGCCTCCTTCGTCTCGCTGCTGCTCGGCCTCGTGATGGTCAACCTGCTGCAGCCCGGCGCCAACTTCCCCGGCACGCTGCCCGACAAGGCGCAGTCGACCGGACTGCCGGTGTCGGCGTTCTCGATCGAGAAATTCCTCACCCATCTGATCCCGACCTCGATCGCGGACGCGATGGCGCAGAACGAGATCCTGCAGATCGTCGTGTTCGCGGTGTTCTTCGCGGTTGCGCTCGGTGCGATGCCTGAACGGGCCAAGCCGATCATGAGCCTGATCGACGACCTCGCGCACATCATGCTCAAGGTCACCGGCTATGTGATGCTGTTCGCGCCGCTCGCGGTGTGGGCCGCGATCATGGCGACCGTCTCGAAGAACGGCCTCGGCGTGCTCTGGAAGCTCATCGTCTTCATGGGCGGCTTCTATCTCTCGCTCCTGATCCTGTGGGGCATCCTGGTCGTCGTCGGGTTCATCGTGATCGGGCCGCGCTACAGCCATCTGTTGCGGCTGATCCGCGAGCCGCTGATGATCGCGTTCTCGACCGCCTCGTCGGAGGCGGCCTATCCGAAGACGCTGGAGGGGCTGAACAGATTCGGCGCCTCCTCGCGCATCTCGGCCTTCGTGCTGCCGCTCGGCTATTCCTTCAACCTCGACGGCACGATGATGTACTGCACCTTCGCGAGCATCTTCATCGCGCAGACCTACCACATCGAGATGTCGGTCGGCACGCAGCTCGCGATGCTGGCGACGCTGATGATCACTTCGAAGGGCGTTGCCGGCGTGCCGCGCGCCTCGCTGGTGGTGATCGCCTCGACGCTGGCGCAGTTCAACATCCCCGAGGCGGGCCTGCTGATGATCATGGGCATCGACACCTTCCTCGACATGGGCCGCAGCGCCACCAACGTGATCGGCAACTCGCTGGCGACCGCCGTGGTCGCGAAGTGGGAGGGCGAGCTGAAGGCCGAGCACGAGCTCGGGCCCGACGACGCGGTGCCGCAGGATGCGGTGCCCGGCGCCGTGATGGCCGGCCATTGAGGGGAGGGATGCATGCATCGCGCCTGCTGGAGGCCGATACGGGCTGAGGCGCCTCTGCTGTCGTCATGCCTGCTGTCGGCATGTCTGCTGGCGGCAAGCCTGCTCGCCGCACCGGCCACCGCACAGCCGGCGGGCGAGGGGCTCAGCCCCACGCTCGCCAACATCAAGGCCACGCACACGGTGCGGATCGGCTATCGCGAAAGCTCGCCGCCGTTCTCGTTCCTCGACCACTCCAACCGGCCGATCGGCTACAGCCTCGAGCTGTGCGATGCGATCGTCGAGGAGATCGGGACCGAGGTCGACGACGCCAATCTCAAGGTCGACTACGTCAAGGTCACCTCCGACGACCGCATTCCGGCGGTCGTCGACAAGAAGATCGACCTCGAATGCGGATCGACCACGGCGAATGCCGAGCGCGGCAAGCAGGTCGCATTCTCGCCGCTGATGTTCGTGGCCGGCACCAAGCTGATGGTGCCGAAGGCCTCCGGCGTCGCCCAGGTCGCCGACCTGAAGGGCAAGACGGTGGTGGTGACCAAGGGAACCACCAACGAGCAGGCGATGCACAATGTCGACGCCAAGCAAAAGCTCGGCCTCAACATCGTCACCGCCCCCGACCACGAGCAGTCGTACCAGATGCTGGCGGACGGCAAGGCGGACGCGTTCGCGACCGACGACATCCTGCTTTACGGCCTGATCGCACGGCACAAGTCGCAGGACAAATTCCGCGTCACCGGCGACTACCTGTCCTACGATCCCTACGGCATCATGTACCGCAAGGGCGAGCCGCAGATGAAGGACGTGGTCGAGCGCGCGTTCCGCAGACTCGCGTCGAACCGCGACATCGTCCCGCTCTACAACAAATGGTTCGTCGCCCGGCTGCCGACCGGCGAGAAGCTGAACGTCGCGCTGTCACCGCAGCTCGAAGAGGCCTTCAAGGCGCTCGACGATTCGCCGGGCGGGTCGAACTAGCCGCGAATTTCGGCCTCTCCCCTTGCGGCAGGGCTAGCGCATTTCGTGGCGGTGCCCTCGTGGCCATCCTTCGAGACGCCCGCCTTCGGCGGGCTCCTCAGGATGAGGTCTTGTTTTGCGGCACAATAGTAGACCCTCATGGTGAGGAGCGCCGCTTGCGGCGCGTCTCGAACCACGAGGCCAAGCACTTGCGCGGTCGCCAAGGGGCATATGCGATAGCCCTGCCCCTTGCGGGGAGAGGTCGGGAAGTCTGGCGCGCGTCACCGCCAATAGCGGCGCGACAAATCCAGGCACTGCCGGACCCAGTATCCGTTCACATGGATCAGCTGGCATGTGCTCGGAGGCGGCTCCTTGATGATCGGGTAGCCGTGGATGTCGATATTCGTCGGGGCCGTGACGCCGCGCCAAAACACGGCGTTGGCGGCCGGAGGATTGAAGGCGGCAGCGAACGCCGCGACTGCGAGTAGGCCCAAAAGAAGTTTGCGCATAATCTGTGTCCGGATCAATCAATGCGCGGAAGCGTACTCCCTTGCACGGGATGAGCAAGGCGCTGAATGGATCAAAATGACGGTGCCAGCCGCACCACAGCCCCCGCGTCAGCCGCCGCGAACCGCCATACATGCAAGGGCAACAATGCCGACCGCCGCCAGAACAACCATGACCTGGAAAATCGCGCGTCCAAGAATCGCTCCAATCGCCCCCATCAAAGCTCCGTCGATCCGGCGGGATCTTCCTTCGAGTGTCCACGCGCCGCGATCTCTGGAGCATCATCGGCAGGCAAGATTCGGTTGTTGAAGTCGGCGAGCTCGTCGCTTCACCGGCTAATGTCGTTCGGCGACAAGTCGATCGACCTGTTGCTTCAGCTCTGCTTCCATTTCGGGGATGACGTCGTGCGGCAGGCGAGCGCGAAGCGGATCGGTCGTCTCGTGCTGCATCCCGGGCTGCTTGGCGAGCGCGGGTCGTTCAAGGGCCTGATCCTCGATCAATCGTCGAGAGGACACATAGCCTGTCGCGCCAGCCGTCACGTCGCTCCCGTAGGGTTCGCAAGGATCCTGATCCGACTGCACAGCGTTCTTCATGAGCTCTGCCTCCTGGCACTATCTCGCAAGAATTCCCTTGCTCAGGCCCGAACCATTCGGCTCGTCCGGCTCGTCGCCCATCAATGACGCTGAAACCTGCAAAGTTGTTCCGCACGGAACCTGCAAAGGTCTGCCGGAACAGTCCCTCATGAAGCGGGAACCAGAACCATAAACATCCTCATTCGTTAACTCTGGTTGATCGTTCGGAGGTCGCCATGGCTTACGCGAGACCAATTCGTCAAATAGCAATTGTGGTCGAAGACGACACGATCCAGCGCGACATGATTGCGCTGTTGTTGCAGGAAGGTCATTTCGACGTCATCCAGTGTGAAGACGCCGAAACGGCAGCGCTGGCCATCAAGATGCGTCATCCGTCGCTGGTGGTCACCGACATCAAGCTCACGGGCAAAATGGATGGCGTCGAGCTTGCTCGTTTGGCCCTCGATTGCGACCCGGGTGTGCGCGTCCTTGTTATCTCGGGCCGGCCCCCGGACAGCGCACTGCCCGAGGGCGTCAAGTTTTTCGAGAAGCCGGTTTATCCACCCATGCTGCTGCGAGAGCTGGCGTCGTAGGTCTCGCCGACGGGTGGCCCATGCAAGACGATCCTGAAATCGATTGGCACCGGGAGCAGATTGCGAAGAACCGGGAGCTGATCGTGGAATTGCAATCCGGAAATACGGCGGGGGCTGACGTGTTTCCAGAGACGCAAGCCGAGATCGACCGTCTCACGGCACAGATCGAGCAATCGGAACTGATCGTCGCCGCCTATGAAAAGGAGCACCCGCAAGGCTGATCGGGCGCTCATAATGCAGGATAGCGCCGTCGAGCCCGCGTCATCGGGCGGGGAGACGCTACGCGAACACTTCGTCCAGCGCCGCCGAATAGGCCGCCTCGACCAGCGCCGGATGCCGGCGCCCCAGCGCTTCCATCTTCACCCCGGAATTCACCTCGAGGATTTTCCACACGCCCTCCGTGCGCACGACGTCGATCGAGGCGAAGCGGATGCCGACGGCTTGCGCGGCCCTGACCGCGAGCGCGACGCAGGGCTCGCGCGTCGCGTCATCGGCGAGCAGCACGGGCTCCGCGCCGGCATCGAGGTTGTGCCGCCAGTTGAGCAGAAGCCGTTCGCCGGCGGGCGGAACGGCGTCGAGCGCGGCGGCATCGAAATCCTCGGCGATGGTCTTGAGTTGCTCGGCCTTCGCGTTCGCCTGCGCCAGCGCGCGCAGCGACTGGATGCCGTCGCCAACCACCGACGGGCGCGTCTTGCCGTAGACGATCAGCGCGCGCGCATCGAGCAGCACCACGCGTACCTCGTCCGCGATCTCGGCGTAGGGCGAGATGGCAAGACTTGGATGCGCGGCAAGGATGCGCGCAACCGCCGTCTCCAGCTGCGCTCGCGTCGTCACGCGGAAGACAAGCTCGCCGGAGGTCCCCTCATTGGGCTTCACGACCAGCCCCCGCGGATGCTGTTCGAGCAGACGCTGCATCGCGTCCAGCGAGTCCGATCCCGGAATGTGCTTGCTGAACTTCGCACCCAAAAACAGCGTGTGCGGAATGGCGGGAACGCCGGCCGATGCCAGCACGTCTGCGCAGGCCGATTTGTCATTGGCGACCTGATGCGCGACCGCGCTGTTCAGCCCGACGTCGTAGCCGATCGCGAGCCGCCGCGCGTTGTCCTTGGTCATGGTGACCAGCCAGCCGCCGGACTGCACCTCGACGGCAATCGCGTGCGCCAAACAATATTTTTTGATGGTTTCCAGGAAGATTCGCTGGCTGATCAGGACCACGAGATCATTTTCCCTTCACCGCGGTTTTCGTAGCAATTAATTGCCAGATCGATGCCGATCTCAGCAAGTAAATTACGTGCAGTCCCACGTGTTAACGATGACGCGGTTGAACCTCTGCGCGAAATCGAACGACTGCCATTCTGAGATCGCAATTGCACGCCAGTTGATCTTGACTATCTCCTGCATTGGCGCAATGGACACGCGAGATCTTCAGTGATTTCGGCCACTTCCGCGCCGTCGCGAGCAGTCTAAGCATGACCCGGAAAAGTGGGCACCGGTTTTCCGAACAGGTCATGCGCCAATAGAGTCAAACCATTCTAATTCTGGTCAGTCGAGAAAACGAAAACCCATGAGCGCGTTCTATCGAGAGAAAGTTCTTTCCGTTCAGCACTGGACCGATACGCTTTTCAGCTTCCGGGCGACCCGCGATTCCGGTTTCCGCTTCCAGAACGGGCAGTTTGCCATGATCGGCCTCGAGGTCGACGGCAGGCCGCTGCTGCGCGCCTATTCGATGGCGAGCGCCAATCACGAGGAAGAGCTCGAGTTCTTCTCGATCAAGGTGCAGGACGGCCCGCTCACCTCCAAGCTGCAGAAGATCCGCGAGGGCGACACCATTCTGGTCGGCCGCAAGGCGACCGGCACGCTGATCACCGACAACCTGATTCCCGGCAAGCGGCTGATGCTGCTGTCGACCGGCACCGGCCTCGCGCCGTTCGCCAGCCTGATCAAGGACCCCGAGGTCTATGATCGCTACGATCAGATCCTGCTGGTGCATGGTTGCCGCCAGGTCTCCGAGCTCGCCTATGGCGAGGAGCTGGTCGCCAAGCTGCGCGACGACGAATTGTTCGGGCCGCTGCTGTCCGAGAAGCTCTCGTACTATCCGACCGTGACGCGCGAGCCGTTCCGCAACCGCGGCCGCATCACCGACCTGATCACGTCCAACCAGCTGTTCACCGATCTGCATCAGGGTCCGCTCGACATCGAGACCGACCGCATCATGATGTGCGGCAGCCCGGCGATGCTGGAAGAGCTGAAGCAGCTGTTCGAGACGCGCGGCTTCAAGGAAGGCAGCGGCAACACCCCCGGTCACTTCGTGATCGAGAAGGCGTTCGTCGAGCGCTAATCAGTCATAATAGGCTGTCGTCCCGGCGAAGGCCGGGACCCATTACCACCGTTGTTCATTTGACGAAGGCTGGGGCCCCATCAGGCTTCAGCCTTTTGCATTTGTGGTTATGGGTCCCGGCCCCCGTGCGCAATTGCGCACTAGGCCGGGACGACGACCGTATGAGTGGCCTGTACCATCCCCCCACTGCTATAACGCCCCCAACGCCGCGCAGCCGTTGCCCGAACGCGGCGATCAGGGAGCAGCACCTTGTCCATCACCGATCCGGATGCACCGAAGACCGCCTTTGTGTTCGCCGGCGGCGGCAGCTTTGGCGCGATCCAGGTCGGCATGCTGCAGGCGCTGGCCGCGCATGGCGTGGTCGCCGACATGGTGGTCGGCTCCAGTGTCGGCGCACTGAACGGCGCGTTCTATGCCGGAGACCCGACGGTCTCGGGCGTCGCACGGCTGGCCGAGATCTGGCGCGGCCTCAACCGGCAGGACGTGTTTCCAGTGACCTGGCGGACGCTGGTGAGCTTCCTGTGGCGGCGCGACTTCCTGATCCCGCATGACGGCGTCCGCAAGCTGATCGACGACTACATCCCGTTCCGCAATCTCGAGGACGCGCGGATCCCGATCCACATCGTCACCACAGACATCATCAGCGGCGACAGCGTGGTGCTGTCGGAAGGTTCGACAGCCGAGGCGATCGTCGCATCGACCGCGATCCCGGGTGCGTTCACGCCGGTGCACTACCGCGATCGTTTCCTGGCCGATGGCGCGATCTCCAGCAACACGCCGGTCCGCGTCGCGGTCAGGCACGGCGCCAAACGCCTGATCGTGCTGCCGACCGGGCATGCCTGCGCCAACCAGGCGCCGCCGGTCGGCGCGCTCGCCAATGCGCTGCATGCGCTGACGCTCCTGATCGCGCGGCAGCTCGTCAACGAGCTCGAGAACATCGCGCCCGATGTCGAGTATTTCGTGGTGCCGCCGCTCTGCCCGCTGGTCGGCTCGCCCTACGATTTCTCCCGGACCGCCGATCACATCACCCGGGCGCTGGACACCACCAACGCTTGGCTTGACGGCGACGGCCTGAAGCCCGGGCATATCCCGCACGAATTGCAGCCGCACGAGCATTAGGTGAACGGTGCTCTCTCCTCATCTCCTCTGCAAGCGCACTCACATGCGCGGGTGATGACACCGCGTGGTGCGACGCCTCGAATCGAGAACCATCCCCATCGTCGTCCCTGCGAAAGCAGGGACCCATACGCCGCGGCCGACCTTGTTGAAGGGACTCGTCGTTCCAGCGTGGCCCAACAATTGGCATTTGTGGTTATGGGTCCCTGCTCCCGTGCGCAATTGCGCACTAGGCAGGGACGACGGGTTGGAGGAGCCCTAGACTCACATCACGATTTCGGAATAGTGGAATTGTGCCGGTGAGTTGCCCGACGTGTCAAGTCGCCCTGTCGAGCGCCGGCCGCAGCCGGCTCCTTTGCATGGGGTTGTTTTTGATATTTTGGCAGCGCGCTCCTGCGACGGCAGGTTATCGCATCCGCTGCGCTCCGTTGCAGTGCAAAAGGCGATACCGTTTCAATTTGACCGGTATCCGCACCCGCCCATTCGGGCGGTTGTCACATCTGTGACTGCTCGGCCGTATAACCGTAGTGCACTTGTTCCGCGAGTTGGATTAGGCTCGCGGCCGACAGGGCATTTGGCCAGACCGGAGGAATTTCATGGATACGATGCTGCTTCCGTTCTCGCCACGCTTCATCGTGCTGACGATCTGCGCCGTCGTCACCGCACTGCTGCTGCTGGTCGGAATTTTTGATCACAAGGTCTTCAAGATCGTTCTGATTCCGCTGGTCATCTTCGGCGCCCTGACATTGCTTGGCATCCGCGACCTCACCCAGAAGAACCACGCGGTGCTGCGCAACTACCCGATCTCGGCGCATATGCGCTTCCTGCTCGAGGAAATCCGCCCGGAGATGCGGCAATATTTCTTCGAGAGCGAGAAGGACGGCATGCCGTTCTCGCGCGACACCCGCGCGTTGGTCTATCAGCGCGCCAAGATGGTGCTCGACAAGCGGCCGTTCGGCACCCAGGAGGACGTCTACCGCGAGGGCTATGAGTGGATGCATCATTCCGTGGCGCCGAAGCCGCGTGCCGAGGAGAAATTCCGCATCACCGTCGGCGGCCCCGATTGCACGAGGCCGTATTCGGCCTCGGTCTTCAACATCTCGGCGATGAGCTTCGGCGCGCTGAGCCCGAACGCGGTGCGGGCGCTCAATGCCGGCGCCAAGAAGGGCGGCTTCGCCCACGACACCGGCGAGGGCGGCGTCAGCCCGTATCATCGTGAGATGGGCGGCGACATCATCTGGGAGATCGGCTCCGGCTATTTTGGCTGCCGCAACCGCGACGGCACCTTCAATCCGGATCTCTTCGCAAGCGTCGCGGGCGACGACCAGATCAAGATGGTCGAGCTCAAGATCAGCCAGGGTGCCAAGCCCGGCCATGGCGGCGTGCTGCCGGCGGCGAAGGTTTCCGAGGAGATTTCCAAGATCCGGGGCGTGCCGATGGGCGAGGACTGCATCTCGCCGGCCTATCACAAGGCGTTCTCGACGCCGCTGCAGATGATGGAATTCGTTGCCCGGATGCGCAAGCTGTCCGGCGGCAAGCCGGCCGGCTTCAAGATGTGCATCGGCCATCCCTGGGAATTCCTGGCGATCTGCAAGGCGATGCACGAGAGCGGGCTCTATCCCGACTTCATCGTGGTCGACGGCAATGAAGGCGGCACCGGCGCCGCGCCGCTCGAGTTCATGGACCATCTCGGCATGCCGATGCGCGAGGGCGTCAATTTCGTCCACAACGCGCTGGTCGGCATCGGCGCGCGCGATCGCATCAAGATCGGCGCCTCCGGCAAGATCGCGACCGCGTTCGATATGGCGCGCGCGATGGCGATCGGGGCCGATTGGTGCAATTCGGCGCGCGGCTTCATGTTCGCGCTCGGCTGCATCCAGTCCCTGAGCTGCCACACCGATCGCTGCCCGACCGGCGTGACTTCGCAGGACCCGATCCGCAACCGCGCGCTCTATGTGCCCGACAAGATCGACCGCGTGTACAACTACCACCACTCGACCCTGCACGCGCTGACCGAGCTGCTCGCCGCCGCCGGCCTCGAGCACACCAAGGAGCTGCGCCCGATCCACTTCTCGCAGCGCAGTTCGACCACCGAGGTCTCTTCCTTCGCGGAGCTCTATCCGACGCTGCGCCCCGGCGAACTGCTCGCAGGCACCCAGGACCGCCGCTTCCGCGACGCCTGGGCGATGGCGCGCGCGGATTCGTTCCAGCCGGCGGGGTAGAGGGGCGGCAAATCCGTAGCCCGGATGAAGCGCAGCGTAATCCGGGGCCACGCTCTGTGCGGATCGACCGATCCCGGATTACGCTTCGCTCCATCCGGGCTACGCTCGCTACGTACCAGCGGACGCGCCGAACCATTTGGTCAGCGCCTCGGTCAGCCCGGCCTGCGTTCGCTCGCCGACCCACGCCACATAGCCATCGGGCCGCACCAGCACCGCGGTCGGCGCCAAAACCGTGCCGTGCGCGGGAAGCTCCCATGCGCCGCGATACGCGGCATCGACCAGCTGAACCCGGTCGGTCCATCCCGCGATGGCGATGCCGCCGGGCGTGCCGAAATTCAGCAGCACCGGCCGCGCGCGGTGCAGCAGCGCGAAGACCTGCATCGGGCCGTCGGCGGTGACGAGATCGAGATCGGGCATGCGGCGTCCGAGCAGCGGATGGCCCTCGCCAAGATCGTAGTGAAGGTCGAGGCCCGACATCATCGCGGCGAAGCATCTGCGCGGCTCGTCCATGCGCAGCAGGTCGGAGACGATCTCGTTCAGCGCCCTGGTGCGTGGATCGGTGCGGTTGAGCGCGACATGCGCCATGGTGTTGCGCAGCACGCGAGCCGCCACCGGATGCCGTTCGGCCTCGTAGGTCTCGAGCAGGTTGTCCGGCGCGAGCTGCTTGACCACCTGGGCGAGCTTCCAGCCCAGATTCACCGCGTCCTGCACGCCGATATTGAGGCCTTGGCCGCCCATCGGCGGATGCACATGGGCAGCGTCGCCGGCCAGCAGCACGCGCTGCTTGCGGTAGGTCACGGCCTGCCGGGTCATGTCGGTGAAGCGCGAGATCCAGACCGGACTGTGGATGCCGAAATCGGTGCCGTAGGCGGCGACCAGCGCCTCGCTGACGTCGCGCAAGGTCGGCTCCCGCTCGGTGCCGAGTTGCCGCTCGGTCAGCACCAGCCGCACCCGCCCGCCATCTTCCGCCTTGCCGATCGCTGAGGTGCCGGTGTCGTGCTGGCGAAAGCCCCATTCCGGCTCGCCCGACATCTCGGCCTCGGCGATCAGCCAGCTCATGGTCGGATCCCACCCGGCGAATTCGATGCCGGCGGCTTTGCGGACGACGCTCCGGCCGCCGTCGCAGCCGACAACGTATTGCGCCCGGAGCAATTGGCCATCCGACAGTTCGACGTCGAGTCCGGCCTCGTCCTGCGTGAAACCGGTCACCTCGCGCCCGCGATGGATCGGCACAGCGAGTTCTTCGACCCATTCGCCGAGAATGCGCTCGATATGGGTCTGGAACAGCCCCAGCGTGAAATTGCGCCGGGTCGGAAAGTCGGTGATCTCCAGTGGCACCAGATGCGAATGGAACAGCACCGCCGGATGGCGCGTTCCCAGCGCGACGAAGCGATCGCCGATGCCGCGCTGATCGAGCACCTCGATGGTGCGCGCGTGCAGGCCGCCGGCCCGCGCGCCGATCAGGTCCTCCCTCACGCGCCGCTCGACAATCGCAACATCTATTCCCGCCAGCGCCAACTCGCCCGCCAGCATCAGCCCGGTCGGACCTCCGCCTACAATCACGACAGCATGTTCCCGCATCCCGCACTCCTCCGTTCGATTGGGCGCGCGTTCTACGGGATGACCCCGGGCTTGCGGCAAGCCCGGGGGGTCTACATATATCTGAGTGGGGAGAGGGCGTTTGCTGCCCAAACCAATTCAGAAGCTGCGCGCTGGCGATGCAAACTCGCCGTCGTCCCGGCGAAAGCCGGGACGCATAACCACAGGACCTTGTGGTTGGATTCGCTGTCGCCCCAGCTCGCTCTAACGACAATCAGCGGTGGTTATGGGTCTTGGGTCGCGCTTCGCTTGCCCGGGACGACGGGGCGTATCGCGCCTCAGAACTCGCCGTGGATGCGGCCGGAGAAGATGTGCACCGGGCCGCGGTCGGCGTTGTAGGCGGGGTTGGTGATGAACTGATAGTCCGCGGTCAGCGTCAGGTTCTTGTTCACCTGATAGGCGTAGTAGGTCTCGAAGATCCGCTCCGGGCTGTAGTTCAGCGCGCCGTCGCCGATCAGCAGGCCGAGGCCGCCGGCGGCGAGATAGTCGCGATGCGCTGATGACAGCCCGTTGATCGCGCCGCCGATACCGATCGTGTCGCTCGCCCGTCCCCACCTGCTGCCCTTGATCGACACGCCGCCCGAGACGCTGCGGTCGACATCGGTGAACGACAGGATCTCGGTCCGGCCGTCGTTCCAGCTGAGGCGGCCGAACAGGCCGACATCGGTCGCGATCTGCTGCTCGCCGTTCAGATAGAAGCCGTATTTCAGATTGTCCTTGCGGATGCCGGCCATCACGTCGTTGATGTCGAGCCCCGGATTGGCGTCCTCGATCGCGAGCGCTTGGGCGTAATTGCCGGTGTTGCCGCGGTTGCCGAACACGCCGACGCGCAGCTTGCCGGGCTGATCGAAGATCGAATAGCGGCCCTCGAACTCGACCACCGCGCCACCGGTGTTGAACACCAAGACGTCGCTGTTCGGTGCGTTCGGCACCTGGAACACGCCGGCGCGCACTGCCCAATCCTTGCGGTTGAGCTCGACCACCGCGCCGCGGGTATAGCCGGGCAGGTCGGCCGGGAAGTCGTAGGCCGCGGACGCCCACATCGCCCAGTTCATGAAATCGGCGCGCGGGTCCTTGGCGTAGGAATTACCGTCGAAGAAATCGCCGACCGCAAAGCGCCCGACCACGAGCGTGAGGCGATCGATGTCGCGCTTGCCGGCGATCTGGTTGGGACCGTCGGCGACGTCTTCCTGCTCGCCGCCAAAGCCGAAGGTCTGCTTGAAGTAGTAGCGCTGCGGCCGGATTTTCGGAAACGGCGCGCCGGCCTTCTGGGCTTCGCCGTTCGAGAAGCCGGCAAGGCCGAGCGTGCCGTTGAGGCCAAAGCCCTGCGCGGTTTCCGGGTTGAAGTAGAACTCGCCGCCTTCCCAGAGCCGCACGCCAAGAAACGCCGTCGTGGTCCAGGTCTGTTGCAACTGCCCCGCGCCGGGCAGGCTGTTGGTGCCGGCATAGGGCGAGCGGAAGGACGGATAGGTCTGCGGCAGCAGCGTCGTCTGGCCGTGCACGCTCCAGTCGCTCGATTCGGGCAGCGCGGTGCGCGTCGGTGTCGCCGACCATGGCGAGTCGCCGAGCTGATAGTTGAGGCCGAATTTCAGCAAATGAATGCGCGGGTCGATGCTGACGCCGGGCATGCCGAAGTCATTGAGGCCGAGCGTGCGGCGCGACAGGTCGACGTAGTCGTATTCGATCTTGGCGGTCCAATTGCCGCTCACCGCGAATTCGGCGCCGGCGCCGACGGTCCAGCCGGTCTGATACTGGCCGGGCTCCGAGATCACCTCGCCCGCGGCGTCGTTGACCCGAACCTGGCTGTGGCCCCAGGCGAAGCCGCCGGTCAAGTAAGGCATCCAGGTGCCGAAAGAGTAGCCGGCGCGGCCGCGCAGCGTGCCGACATAGTCGATCGACGAATTGAAGGGGCCGAGCACCCGCCGCGGCAGGTCAGTCGGGCCGGTGAAGGTCGCATCCGCCTCGACGCCGAGCACGAAGCGGTTGGCGAATTCCTTGTTGTATCCGACCTGGAAGCCGCCGATCCCGCCGGTGATGGTGGGCGGAAAGAACACGCCCTGTTCCAGGATCGGGTTGGTGCCGGGACCCAGCGTGCCATCGCCGTAGCCGACATGGGCGCCGACGTAAAAGCCGGTCCAGCTGTAGACCGCCCTAGCGGCGGGGGATTTGAGGGCCAGATCGGCCGCGGTCGCCGGCGCGCCGAAGGTTGCCGCACCGAGCGCGGCGCCGGCGGCGATCTGGACCCGGAAGAGGCGGACGCAGGTCATGACGCGGCTTTCCGCGAACAAGTGGCGATTTCGCCCGGCATCACTGCAGATTTGGCGGCCGCTTGCCACCCGAGATTTGAAATCATCGCCCGCCGTCCCCGGTCCGATCTGTGTCGTCCCATCCAAAGCCAGATCAGCACCTAGCATCCCCGGTTGCTTATTGCAAATAATTCGCAATAGCAACTGAGGTGCGCCCAATACCGTTCCGATTTGCACGCCACCGTGACAGTCGCGTAACAGCGCGAGGCGGCAGGCCACATCGGCGGCGATCGACCACGTGTCTGTGGCAAATCGGTCGAGACCCGACCGTTCAATCGACGCCACCATTGTCCTTGTCCTTTGTGTTGATGAATGCCGGCTGCGATGTCCTGCCGAGCACGACCCGCGCGCCGGCCCGTTCAACACACCGCGCCATCGACAGCGCCGTCCGCAGCCCGGCGCCCGAGACCACACGCCTCTGATGGAGCGCGGCCGCGCCGCGCAGGATGGCGCTCGTCAGCTTGAACAGCATGATCGCGCCCCATCGCCGGCTGCGACTGAGCGCAGTCACGCCCCCACCGTGGCGAGCTGCACGATCCGCAGCAGCACGAGGCCGGCGGCAACGACGAGATAGCCGCGCAGCACGATCATCCAGATCCGGCTCAGCGGGCTGAGCCGCGCCGCCGGCAACCGATCAAGCGGCGGCATCCGCCAGCTGTCTCGGTTGACCAGCGGTGGTTTGCGCTTGAAGCGGAACGACGCGTTTCCGCGCGCCGACATCTCGTACAGCTTGACGGCCGCGGTGACTGCGAGTGCGAGCAGGCTGCCTCCGACGAGGATGCCGATGATCCAGGCTTCGCCGAGATCGGGGAACAGCACCGCCGCGGTCAGGATCACCGACAGCATCACCAGCCCCGCGACCACCGCGCCGGTGAACAGGTTGAGTTTGGTGGAATTGACCCAGGGCCCGAGGATGTGGCGGTCGTTGCACAGCAGCAGCAGGAACACGGTCGCGCTCGGCAGCAGCACGCCGGCCAGCGTCTGCACCGCATTTGTGAGCAGCCCGAGCGGCGTGCCCGGCGTCAGCACCAGCACGGCGGCGAGCACGATCAGTCCGCAATAGACGCTGTAGAAGCCCTTCGCATCCCACGGCTTGCGGTGCAGCGAGTGCTTGACCGCGAACACGTCGCCGATCGCATAAGCGGTCGCGAGGGAGACCGCCGCAGCACCGATGATGCAGGCATCGAGCAGCGCGAGGGCGAACAGCACCGCCGGCAGCCGGCCGGCATATTTCTCGAGGCCCACGGCGGTCCCCAGCGCGTCGGTGTAGTTGCCGAATTCGGGCTTTCCTGCGAACACTGCCGCGCAGAACGAGATCATCGCCACCGCGCCGACCACCACCAGCACGATGCCGATGCACAGATCCATCCGCTCATAGCGGATGAAGCGCGGGGTGATCCGCTTGTCGACGATGTAGCTCTGCTGGAAGAACAATTGCCACGGCGCAACCGTGGTGCCGACGATGGCGACGATCAGCAGCATCACCTCGCTGAGCTTGGCGTCTTGCGGCATTTTCGGCACGAAGAAGTTCGCCGCGATCTGCCCGATCGGAGGATGTACCATCAAGATCACGGGCACCAGCAGCAGGCTGCCGGCGACCAGCACGATGCCGAAGCGTTCGAAGCGGCGGAAGTCGCCGGTCGAGACCGCCAGCATCACGATAACAGCCGAGGCCAACACGCCCCAGAACTGCGAGACGCCGAGAAAATGAAGTGCAAACGTGATGCCGATGAACTCGGTGACGATGGTCAGCGCGTTCAATAGCAGCAGGTCGATGACGCTGAAGGCGCCCCAGAACTTGCCGAAGCGCTCGAAGATCAGCCGCGCATGGCCGACCCCGGTGACCGCGCCGAGCCGCACCACCATCTCCTGGTTGACGTAGAGCACGGGGATCAGCAGCAGCAGCGTCCACAGCAGCGTGGTGCCGTAATTCTGTCCGGCCTGGGTATAGGTGCCGAACGCGCCGGCGTCGTTGTCGCCGACCATCACGATCAGGCCGGGCCCGACGATCGCCAGCAGCGTCTTCAGCCGGGCCCGCAATGTCGCGCGCGGCGCGGTGTCGTCGCGAGCGATGCTGCCGAGCGCGCCGCGGATGTCGCCGGCATGCGCGCTATCGAGAATGGCGGTTTGTGTGGTCTTGCTTTCGGTCATTTCGCGTCTCCTCGCCGCCTTTCGGCACGGCGGGAGGGACGCGGGCCCCGTCAGGCGCGCACGTCTCCGCTGCCGTGAGCAGCGGCATTTCCAGATGTGATGCGGTTCAATGGTCCCGCTGACGCGCCGCGATGGCGCGCAACGGGACGACTAGGTCCTTCGTCCATGTCGGCCTGCTAGGCGCACAGCCGCGGCTTTGCCGCGGCGTGGCGCGTGGCGGTTGCGCGCGGGCCGAAACGCCGGCCCGCGCGTCGCTGCTGATCGAGATCACCGCTGGTATCATCGACGATCCACCGGCATTCCAGGCGGCCGTCGATCAGGACCCAATGACAGGCCGGGGTTGGATGCCGGCGGCGGCCGGCCAGGCGGCGAAAGCCCGGCAGGTTGTCATTGCAATGAACGGCGGCCGGCGGCGGCATGCGCCGCGGCTCGGCAACGCGCCGCGGGCTTGCTTGCCGGAATTTTGCGAGCTTTTCGAACATCGCTCACCTCCACTTCCGCTGGTCGCGGCAGGCCGGTGAGGAGCAGTGGTCAGCTTGGGCGCGACCACCCGTCCACGCAGGCGAGATCTGCGCGATCAGTCTTGCTGTGTTGCGGCGTCACCAGTCCCGGCATCGCCGGTCTACTGTCGCCTGAGTTGCTACTGCCCATGTGCCTTCTGTGCTGGCTCGTGGATCGACTTGTTTCCGGGGCTAGAACCCGGGGCGGAACGAACGTTCCGCTCATCGGGCACTACGCCCGCGACAATCGCCTGTCAAGCCGATTCCGCTATCCTCCGGGGAGGATCATGATTATCCTCCCGGGAGGATAGGAGAGCCAGATGTCCGACGACCATCCGCACGCTGCGATCGCCCGGCGCCTGAAGCGCGCCAACGGCCACCTCGACACCATCGTCGAGATGATCGAGCAGGGCCGGCCCTGTGCGCAGATCGCCCAGCAATTGCAGGCGGTGGAGAGCGCGATCGAGAGCGCCAAGAAGGCGCTGATCCACGATCACATCGGTCACAGCCTGGAGGAGACGCTGAAGGCATCTGGGCCGAAAGGGCGCGCCGTGCTGCGCGATTTCAGGCTGGTCGCGAAGTATCTGTGATCGCTGCGTTCAAGAATTGACCCGCCCGGGGGGATCACCGGACGGGTCGGTTGCGACACGGGGTGGATGAGGACCCGTGCCGAACGCAGGATCCGCAGTCCTAAAGAACCAGTCGATCAGTAGCAGGAGCGCACGCGGCCGATGTAGTTGCCGTAGGCGTCGAACTGGCGCACCCAGCCGCAGCGCCGATAGCCGCCGCCGTAGTAATAGCCGTCGCTGGCCGCGATCGCACTGCCGACAACGGCGGCGCCGACGAGGCCTGCGCCAACGCCCCAGCCCCAGCCATAGGGCTTCGCTTCAACCTGCGACGTCGTGGACGCGATGGTGCCGGTCACGGCGAGCGCGGTGAGGGCGAGGGCGGCGAGCTTGGTCTTGATCGACATGGAATACTCCATCCTGTGTGGGCGGCGCCGGTGTGGTCCGCATGCCCGTTGGACGGAGGCTGTCCGGTTCCGGTTCGAAGATCGGGGCGGAAATATGGTTTCGCGAATTGTTTCGTCGCGTCTGCCGCGGGGCCATCATATGCGGGAATCTGGTGGATGGTGCCCCTGCGGCCCATCCTTCGAGACGCCCGCCTTTGGCGGGCTCCTCAGGATGAGGTCTTTTTTCGCGGCAAAATCCTGGACCCTCATGGTGAGGAGCGCCGCTCGCGGCGCGTCTCGAACCACGAGGCCGGGCGCGTGCGGCCGCTGAAGGCCATATGCGATAGTGCTGCGACCGCGCGAAGCAATGCCGGGTCAGCTGCCGCGAAACACGCTGGGATCGAACCTGTCGACGTCGGCGAGCAGCTCGCAGAACGCGCGCGCGCCGTGCTCGATCAGCTTCTCGCCTTTCTCGGCCGAGGCCTTGGTCGCATCGCCGATCGCCCCGCTCGCATTGAGGTCCTGAGCCTGCCAGGCGAACGGCGCCGGCCGCTGCGTCGACAGAAAGCGATGATCCTTCTCGATCTGCACGCTGGCCGGCTTGAAGTCCGCGATCGCTTCCTTGCGCACGGCGTGCGGATATTTCGCCAGCATGATCGAGGTCTCGACCGCGCCGCCATGAATGCCGTGGCGCAATTCGCCGGCGTCGAACAGCCCGTCCGGCGCCCCGAAGCGCGACCAGCTCGTGGTCACCACCAGCATCTGATGGTGCGCGCGCAGATCCTGCGCCACCAGCTGCATCGCGGCCGAATTGCCGCCATGGCTGGTCACGATCACGAGCTTCCTGACGCCTGCGCGCGCCACGCTCTCGCCGAGCGCCATCCAGCTCTTCAGCGCCACGTTGGTCGGCAAGGTCAAGGTGCCCGGAAAATCGATGTGCTCGGTTGAGATGCCGACCGGCTGCAACGGCAGGAACGTGGCGGGAGTCGTCGCCGGCAGCAACTCTCGCACCCGCGAAAGATAGGTCTCGCCGATCATGACGTCGGTTCCGAGCGGCAGATGCGGCCCATGCTGCTCGGTCGCGGCCAGCGGCAGCACCGCGATCCAGCGCGCGGCCGCGCCCTTGGCGATATCGGGCCAGTGGATGGCGGTCCAGTCGCGGGGCGGAAGCTGAGAAGTCATCAAGCCGGTCGTTTCAATACAAGCGTTTCACGGGATGGATTTGCAGGCTAGTTTGTTTAACATCATAACGGGTTCGCGTCTCCGGGCGCGGTCCACGTCTTCCCGCCTTCCATCATGGGCCATAATGATCGACGGAGTCCAACCATGATCCCGGCCTTTTTGCTGCGAGCGTTAACCACAAGCCTTCTGACCGCCGCGCTTTGCGTCGCCGCGGCGCTTGCCCCGGCGCGGGCGCAGAGCCCGGACAAGACCTTGGACAAGGTCTCGTTCGGCACCAATTGGGTCGCCGAGGGCGAGCATGGCGGGTTCTTCCAGGCGCTCGCCGACGGCACCTACAAGAAATACGGCCTCGACGTCACCATCGTGCCCGGCGGTCCCAACGAGAACAACCGCATGCTGCTGATCGCGGGCAAGCTCGACTTCTTCATGAGCGCGAACTCGCTGCAGACTTTCGACGCCGTCACCAACAACGTGCCGCTGATCGCCGTTGCCGCCATGTTCCAGAAGGACCCCCAGGTCTTCCTCACTCATCCCGAGGTCAAGGCCACGAAGATCGAGGATCTGAAGCCGCTCACGCTTTTGATCTCGAAGGAGGGCATCACCAGCTACTTCCAGTGGCTGAAGTCCGAATATGGCTTCGACGAGAACAAGGTGAAGCCCTACACCTTCAACCCGCAGCCCTTCATCGTGAACAAGCAGACCGCGATGCAGGGCTACGTCACCTCGGAGCCCTTCGCGGTCGAGAAGGCCGCCGGCTTCAAGCCGAACGTGCTGCTGCTCGCCGATTACGGCTTCAACTCCTACTCGACGCTGATCGAGACCCGCCGCGACCTGGTCGACAAGAAGCCTGACCTGGTGCAGCGCTTCGTCGATGCCTCGATCGTCGGCTGGTACCACTACGTCTACGGCGACAACTCGGCCGGCAATGCGATGATCAAGAAGCTCAATCCCGACATGAACGACGAGCTGCTCGCCTATTGCGTCGCCAAGATGCGCGAGCACGGCATCGTCGATTCCGGCGATTCCATCAAGAACGGCATCGGCGCCATGACCGATGAGCGGATGGCGAGCTTCTTCGACAAGATGGTGCGCGCCGGCGTGGTCAAGAGCGCCATCGACTATCGCCAGGGCTACACGCTGCGCTTCGTCAACAAGGCGGTCGGCGCCGAGCTCAGGCCGAAGAACTGACTATGATCCGATCTGTTTCAGCATCGGCAGTCGACCTCTCCGTTGATAGGAGAAAGCAATCGCGCATGACGCCCGTGAAGCTCGCCCGCGGGCTTCCTTCGCCTCTCCCGCAAGCGGGAGACTGTCTCTTATACACATCTGACGCTGCCGACGACCATGGTATAG
>NZ_JAQOSR010000076.1:0-39473 GCF_046718885.1 Bradyrhizobium sp. UFLA01-814
TCTCGTAGAAGCGGTAGATCAAGGGATCGGTCGGCGGCATCGGCGTGCCGGTGCCGCGCATCGGCACCTCGTTGAGCATCGCGATCTCGGCCTTCGACAGCCCGAACAATTCGCCGGCATTCGCCGCCTGCGGCTTCGTCAATTTCATTTGGCCGAGGATGGCGCCCGTGATCAGCACGTCGGAATAGCCGCCGATCTTCTCGCAGATGTATTTCCAGCTCCAGCCCTTCTCGCGCTTGATGTCGAGCAGCTTCTCGGTGAGGTCTTCGCGTTTCATCAGGTTTCCTCCTCAGGCTTCAGCGCGCAGCGCTCTGCGCGGGATTGGGTTCGACGACGCGTGGCGGCGAGACGATCACGGGCTCGCCGACGCCGGGCCGCACCGTCGGCACGCGGCGCGGATCGGGACCGGTCACCTCGGCGGCAAAGCTCTTGCTGCGGCTGACCAGGAAATCGACGATATGGTTGCGCAGCGCATAGTAATAGGGATGGCGGTGCAGGTCGATGCGGCCGCGCTCCTTCGGCAGCGGGTTCTCGACGATCTCGGCCAGCACGGCGCCGGGACCGTTGGTCATCAGGAAGATCTTGTCGGCGAGGAAGATCGCCTCATCGACGTCATGGGTGATCATGAAGGTGGTCTGCCCGGTCTCCAGGCAGATCCGCCGCACCTCGTCCTGAAGCGTGCCGCGGGTCAGCGCGTCCAGCGCCGAGAACGGCTCGTCCATCAGCATGATCTTCGGGTTGATCGACAGCGCCCGCGCGATGCCGACGCGCTGTTTCATGCCGCCGGAGAGCTCGGACGGATGCTTGTGCTCGGAGCCGGTGAGCCCGACGAGATCGATGAACTTCTGCGCATGCGCCTTCACCCGCGCACGGTCCCATTTGCGCCATTTCGAGCTGACGGCATAGGCGACATTGCCCGATACGGTGCGCCACGGCAGCAGCGCATGGCTTTGGAAGATCACGGCGCGGTCGAGGCTGGTGCCCTCGATCCCCTGACCGTCGACGATTACCGTGCCCTCGCTCGGCTCGTCGAGGCCCGCGAGGATGTTCAGCACCGTGGTCTTGCCGCAGCCGGAATGGCCGATCACGCAGCCGAACTCGCCGCGCGCCATCGACAACCAGAAATTCTCGAACACCGCGGTAGTGCCGCCGCCCGCGCCGGGATAGCGCCGCGCGATGCCCTCGATGGAAATGAACTTGTCGGTCATCGCTACTCCGGAAACGTCACCATGCGGGTGAATCGCGCCAGCACCTGGTCGAGCAGCATGCCGACGAGGCCGATCAGGAGGATCGCGATGATCACATTGGTGATCGACAGGTTATTCCACTCATTCCAGACGAAGTAGCCGATGCCGGTGCCACCGACGAGCATCTCGGCGGCGACGATCACGAGCCAGGCGATCCCGATCGAGATCCGCATACCCGTCAGGATCGTCGGCGCCGCCGCCGGCAGGATCACGGTGAAGGCGCGCCTGATGGTGCCGACCTCGAGCGTGCGCGCGACGTTGATCCATTCCTTGCGAACGCCGGCGACCCCAAACGCGGTGTTGAGCAGCATCGGCCACACCGAGCAGATGAAAATGACGAAGATCGCGGAGATCGAGGAGTCCTTGATCGTGTAGAGCGCGAGCGGCATCCAGGCCAGCGGCGAGATCGGCTTCAGCACCTGGATGAAGGGATCGAGCGCCCTGCTGATCAGGGGCGACATGCCGATCATGAAGCCGAGCGGAATCGCGACGACGACCGCGATCAGATAGCCGAGCCCGACGCGCCCGATCGAATAGGCGAGCTGGATGCCGAGCCCCTTGTCGTTCGGGCCATTGTCGTAGAACGGCCGCTTCAGATGCTCCCACAGCTTGGCGCCGACATCGAGCGGCCCGGGCATCGCCGACTTGCCCTGCGTCGCGGTCAGCCCCATCAGCCTGGCGTATTCGGGGCTCATATTGGCAGCCGCGCCCGTGCTGCGGGTGGCTAGGTGCCAGGCGCCAAGGAAGGCGGCAAGCAGCGCGATCGAGACGATGGCGGCGCGGAGACGGAGGGAAAAGGTCACGCGCACTCCCTCCCCGCGTCGTCCTTGCGAAAGCAGGGACCCATAACCACCGGCCCCAATTGTTGCGCTGAGTGTCTCTCCGCGCGCCTAACCGAGAGAGCACGGCGTATGGGTCCCTGCTTTCGCAGGGACGACGCCGTGGAGAAAACCTCGCCGCTCACGACGATTTCCTGATCTTGAAGCTCGCGAGATAATCGTCGGGCTTGGCCGGATCGAAGCTCTTGCCCATCACCGAGAACGACTTGTACGAGGTGGCGGGTGGCGCGAGCCCCATCTCGGCCATCACCTTCTTGGTATCGGTGGCGAGATAGACCTGCTCAGCGACCGCCTTGTAGTCGACGTCGCCCTTGATCTGGCCCCAGCGCTTCATCTGCGTCAGCATCCACACCGCAAAGGACTGCCAGGGGAACGGGTCGAAGTCGACGCGCTTCGGATCGGTCTTCACGCCGCCGAGCCCGTCGGCATAGGTGCCGGTCAGCACCTGCTCCAGCACCGTCACCGGCGCGTTGATGTAGTTGGCCGGCGCAATCGCTTCCGCGATCTGCTTGCGGTTCTCGGCCTTCGCCGCGTAGCCGGTGGCATCCACGATCGCGCGGGTCAGCGCCGCGAAGGAATTCGGCGCCGTCGTGATGAACTCGCGGCTGGCGGCAAAGCTGCAGCAGGGATGGCCGTCCCAGATCTCCTTGGAGAGGATGTGCAGGAAGCCGACCCCGTCATAGATCGCGCGCTGGCAGATATTGTCGGGCGCGAGGAAACCGTCGATATTGTCGGCACGCAGATTGGCGACCATCTCCGGCGGCGGCACCGAGCGGAGCTGCACGTCGGTATCCGGATCGAGCCCATGCTCGGCGAGGTAATAGCGCAGCAGATAATTGTGCATGGAGTAGTCGAACGGAATGGCGAACTTCATGCCCTTCCAGTCCTTCGGATCGCGCCTGTCCTTGTGCTTCATCGCCAGCGCGATGCCCTGTCCGTTGATGTTCTCGATCGCAGGGACCGTGAACGGTATGGCGTTGGCGCCAAGGCCGAGCGAGATCGCGATCGGCATCGGCGCCAGCATATGGGCTGCGTCGTATTCCTTGTTGATGGTCTTGTCGCGGATGACCGCCCAGCCGGCGGTCTTCACCACCTCGACGTTGAGGCTCTGCTTGGCATAGAAGCCGAGCGGCGCCGCCATGATGATCGGGGTCGCGCAGGTGATCGGAATGAAGCCGACCTTGAGGTCCTTCTTCTCCGGCGGCTCGGCGTCGGCGAACGCCTCTGTCGCCGTCTTCAGCGGGAAGAACTGTGACAGCGCGGCGAGCGCCGTCGCGGCGCCAACCGATTTCAGGAAGGCGCGGCGCGCGACATCCTGCGGAAACACCGCCCGCATCACCGCCGACGCGACGATGCCTTCGTAACGCTTCTGTTCGCTGAGATCGCCGACCGGCTCGCAGCGCAGCGTGCGCGCGGCCTGCTCATGCTCGGCGGCTGAGCGATGCCAACCGCAGGCGCAACCCGATCGCGCGAGCACGCGGTCGGCGTCGAAGGGATCATCTGACGTGGACATGCTGCGCCCCATTGTCGCACCGAAACGCAGAGAGCTCCGCGATCCGGTTCATTGATCGGCGTCCGGCCGCGTTTTGCGCCGCCGGACACCAACAAACATGCAGGTTCTATGCCGCCTTGCCGGTGACGACGGGCGCGGTCGGCAAGCCCTCATCGATCGGCAGCGACGGGTCGCGCGACCACTCGTTCCAGGAGCCGAAGTACATCCGCACGTCCTTCACACCGGCGTTCTTCAGCGCCAGGAAGGTGTTCGAGGCGCGCGCACCCTTGAAGCAGTAGAGATAGACCGGCGTGCTCTGCGAGATGCCGACGGTGGCGCACTCCGCCAGGATCTCGTCCTTCGACTTGAAGCGCGGGCCCTCGGCGGTCGGCTTCATCATGCGGTACCATTCCAGCCACACCGCACCGGGGATGCGGCCCTTGCGCGGGCAGAAATCCTTGCCGTAGGGCGAGGAGCTTTCCCCGATCCACTCGTCGACGTCGCGCACGTCGAGGATCGCAACGCCGGGCTTGCCGACCGCCGCCAGCATCGCCCTGGCGTCGATCATGATGTCGCCGGCCTCCGGCACGATTGCAAAGGAGGTCTTCGCCGGCGCCGCAACGTCGGTGGTCACCGGCAGGTCGGCCGCCTTCCAGGCATCGAAGCCGCCATGCAGCACCTTCACCTTGGGATAACCCAGCATCGTCAGAAGATAGTAGCCGCGGCAGGATTGGCCGAAGCCGGAATTCATCGACTGCTCGTAGATCACGGCGGTCTCCTTGCCGGAGAGACCGGCGGCGCCGAACGCGTCGGCGAATTTTGTCTTGAGCTCGTGGACGCCTTCCGGCGTCGAGGTCGCAAGGAACGTAAAGATGTCATGCACATTGACGGCACCGGGCAAATGGCCGGCCGCATAGGCATCCGGATTCCGCGTGTCGATGATGACACACGGGTCTTTCTTGACGAGCTCGGCAAGTTCGCCGGAGGTGATCAGAACGTCCGTCATGGCAGCCTCTCCTGTCTGTGGTTGCAGTTGTGGTGGTCCCGAACTTGTTTGAGCATGATCTCCGCGCAAACGCGTTCCGCGTTTGTCGCGAGGGAAAACCGGTTTCCACTTTTCCGGATCATGCTTCAGCCGTCCGCCAGCATCTTGCGCAGCTGCTTGGTGGCGGGCGTGACGATGGCGACGAAATAGGCCTCGCGCAGCCTGCGCTGGGCGCGGTGGCTCATCAGATAGCCGCGCGCGCCGCAATGGAGCATCGCGGCATGTGCGAATGCGACGCTGGCATCGCCGATCCGCAGCCGCAGTGCGACGACGCGGCGCCAGTAGCTGTCATCGGCATTGTAGGGATCGCTTGCGAGCGCCATCGCCTCCTTCTCGAACTCGGCATAGAGCTCGCGGAATTGCAGCGGCTGTTGCGGCAGATAGCGGTTGACGTGTCCGAGCGGCGCATGGACCTCGTCCATGAGGTTGATGCAATCCTTCATCAGCCCAAGACCCATGCCGGCCTGCAACAGGATGAAGCCGGCGCGGATTTTCTTGACGAACGGCGCAGCCGGCTCGGCCAGGATCAGTTCGTCCGGCACGAACACGTCGCGAAACTGGACGCCATAGGTACCGGTGCCGTCCATCGCCAGGAACGGCTTGCAGGGCGTCAGCGTGATCGCGGGATCGGAGCAGTCGGCGAGGAACATCACGGTGCTGCCCAGCTCGCCGCTTGCGATGCTGCCCGGCTCGCCGCTCGCGATGCCGCCCGGCTCGCCCTTGGTGCCCTCGTCCTCGCGCTCGAAGATCGTGCCGAAGTAATGGCCGGGCCCGAGGTTCGACACCCAGGGCAGCGCACCGCGGACGATGTAGCCGCCCTCGACCTTGCGGCCCTTCAGCTTCAGCCGCTCGATGCCGAAGAAACTCTTCATCGGGTTGGAGAGCCCGGTGCCGCCGAGCACGCGCCCGCGCGAGAAGCAGTCACCGAAGCGCGCGGCGAGCTTCATGTTGGTGGAGTTGGCGACGTACCAGACCAGCGTGTTCTGGCACCACGCCATGAAGGCGGTGGCGCCGCAGACCTCGCCGAGCGCGGCCATCGACTGGATGGCCCAGCGCAGGTCGGCAGGACCTTCCTGCGGCACATGGCTGCTCCAGGCGCCGACCTTGCCGAGCCGGTGCAGGAATTCGCCGGGATAGACCGAGCCGGCATCGACCGCGGCTGCGATCGGCGCCAGCTCCTGACGGGCAAGGCGGGCAACCTCGTCCGCAATGGTCGGTGCGGGATCTTGAGCTGCGACCCGCGACAAAGCCAGTGAACCCATGGATGATCTCCGCACCTTGAATTGCCGGTCGGGCGTTTACGCGCTGACCTCGAGATTGACGGGACGGGTGAAGGTGTTGGCGACCGGCGACCACTTCTTCACATGCGCCACCAGCGCGTCGATCTCGGCCTGCGAGACCCCCTCGCACTCCATGTCGACCTTGACGCGGACGTCGGTGAAGCCGACCGGCTTCTCGCTGACGTCGCCGGTGCCCCACACCGCGGTGATGTTGAGATCGCCCTCGAGCTCGAGCTCGAGCTTGTTGACGATCCAGCCGCGATGCACGGCGTTGGCGTGCAGGCCGACAGCGAGGCAGGAGCCGAGCGCGGCGAGCGAGGCCTCGGAGGGATTGGGCGCGGTGTCGTCGCCGAGCAGGCCCGGCGGTTCGTCGACGATGTAGGGCGCGAGATTGCGGATGTAGTTGGCGTGGCGGAACTTGCCCTCGGCCACCGTCTTGCACTTCAAGGTCTTGATCACCTTCGGGTTGGCCTTGCCATTGGCAATCAGCTGCTCGAGCCCGCCTCTGTCGATCGGCGCGAGGCAGCCGGTCAGTGCGGTTTTCTGGGCGACAGCGGTCATCAGTTTTCTCCCTGGGAGCGATGGAATTTCAGGATACCGAACGGTCTGTTTCCTGCACGAAGCGTGCCAGTCCCACGCCAAATCAAAAGGCGAAATTCCGCAGGCGCTTAGCTGCGCCTGCCTGCGGATTGATCAGCGCGCGGCTGCTCAAACGCGGTGCATCTGCCGCGCTGCCGCGATTATTTTGAGCGCAGGACGGCACACATGCCCGCCCCCGTGAAGATGCGGCTTGATGACTTCGCCGCGCTCCGATTTACTGCCGCGCATGGCCAAATCGCTTGCGAAGAAAAAAACTGCCGCGGCGTTCACCGCCGGCGACGATGAATCGGCGCGCGGGCGCCTGCTGAACGCGGCGACCCATCTGTTCTGCAAGAACGGCATCAACGCCACCGGCATCGATGCGATCATCGACGAGGCCGGAACCGCGAAGACGACGCTCTACAAGCTGTTCGGCTCGAAGACCAACCTCGTGCATGCGGTGCTGGAGAGCGAAGGCCGGCAGTGGCGCGAATGGTTCATCGGCGCGATCGAGGCCGGCGGCGGCGATCCGCAGACCAAGTTGTCGCGGATCTTTCCTGCCCTGAAGACCTGGTTCGCCGAGGAGCGCTTCTACGGCTGCCCCTTCATCAACGCGGTCGCCGAACACGACAAGGACGCCAAGCAGTTCCGCAACATCGCGCTGAAGCACAAGAAGGTGGTGCTGGCGCATATCGAGAAGCTCGCCGGCGAAATGGGTGCGGCCGAGCCGGCCGTGCTCGCGCACCAGCTCGCGCTGCTGATCGACGGCGCCATCGTCGCGGCCATGGTGTCGTGTGATCCCGGCGTCGCCGACACCGCGGGCCTTGCCGCAAGCAATCTGTTCGCGCCGGCCAAGGCGAAGAAGCCGAAGCGCGCCGGCGGCGCGGCCGAACAACAGCTCCTCGCCGTGTAACGCAACGGCCGCATCGCGACCTCCCGCGTCGGTATTTCTGCGACGCGATCGCCTCCGAGTTTACCTGCCGTCAATCACGACGCGCGATCCGCCCCGGCCTTAAACGCCTGTTAGGTCCGGCCGGGTCAGTTGCGAGGTGAAAGTACGAGGCAAGAACAATGCAGTCCGAAAAAGGACGATACTGCCAGCCGCGGTGGGGCGTGACGCGCTGGCTCGCCGATGCGGGTCCGGGCGTGCCTGATGACATCCGCGCGGCGCTGATCGGGGATCTCTACGGCTCGTTGCCGGTGTTCGCGGCCGGTGCGGTCAATACGGTTGCCGTCGCGGCCGTGATTGCGATCCGCGAGCCGACCGCGCCGTTCATCACCTGGGTCATCCTCGAACTCGTCATCTGCCTCGCGCGACTGGCGGTGCTGGTGTCTGCGCATCGCGCGGCGCGCGAGCGGCGGCCGACGCCGACCGATCTGCACCTCGTCCTTGCGGTCGCCTGGAGCGCCAGCGTCGGCTTCGGCATCCTGACCAGCCTCGCAAGCGGCGACTGGGTGGTTGCGATGCTGGCCTCGCTGTCGGCGGCGGCGATGGTCGGCGGCATCTGCTTCCGCAACTTCAGCGCCCCGCGCCTTGCCGGCACCATGATCCTGCTCAGCCTCGGCCCGATCGTGCCCGGGGCGGCACTGGCCGGCGAGCCACTGCTCTTCATCGTGTTCCTGCAAGTGCCGATGTATCTCGCGGCGATGACGGTCGCGGCCTTCCGCCTCAACAAGATGCTGATCGCGACCATGCGCGCCGAGCGCGAGAACGGCCATCTGGCCCATCACGACACCCTGACCGGCCTGCGCAATCGCGCCGGTTTCGTCGCCGCGCTGAACGCGAAGCTCGCGGCCCCGGCCGGAGATAGCCGGCCGTTCGCGCTGCTGTTCCTCGACCTCGACAATTTCAAGCCGGTCAACGACACCTATGGCCACGCGGCCGGCGACCAGGCGCTGATGCTGGCCGCCGAGCGGCTGCGGCGCGCCCTGCCCGAGACCGCGGTGATCGCGCGGCTCGGCGGCGATGAATTCGTGGTGCTGGCGGACGGCGTCACCGCCGAGCAGGCACTCGCCGTCGGCCATCGCATCATCCAGGCGGTCACGATGCCCTACCGGCTCGCCGACGGCACGCTTGCAAAGGTCGGCGTCAGTGTCGGCGTCGCCGTGTCGCCCGAGCATGGTACCGAGGCCGAGGAGCTCCTGGCCGTTGCCGATGCCGCGCTCTATGAGGCCAAATCCGACGGCAAGGCGCAGTGCCGCCTGGCCTCCGTCGCGACCAATGTCGCGGCGCTGCGCCGGCTGACGAAGAAGGACCCCGCGCCGGCGTTCGATCGCGGCGCCGCCTGAGGCGACGTCCGGCAGAAATGCGCCCTACAGATCGAAATTCGTCGGCAGCATCACGACGTCGCGGATGGTCATGCCGCGCGGGCGGGTCAGCATGAACATCACGACCTCGGCGACCTCGCTCGCTTCCAGCAGGCTGCCCGCCGCCTTGGCCTCCTCCAGCTTCTCCGCCGGCCAGTCCGCCAGCAGCGCGCTGATCACGGGTCCTGGCGAGATCGAGCCGACACGGATGCCGTGCTTGAACACCTGGCGCCGCACCGTCTGCACGAAGCAGTTGATCGCCCATTTCGACGACGCATAGACCGGCTCCCACGGCGTCGGGAAATGCGCGGCGAGCGAGCTGGTGACGATGATGTCGCCGGTCGCCCGCGCAATCATGTGCGGCAGCACGTCGTGCACGTTCTTCATCACGACGTTGACGTTGAGGTTCAACATCCGGTCGATCGCACTCGTATCCGCATCGACGAGGTCGCCGCCGACATAGATGCCGGCATTGGCATGCAGGATGTCGAGCTGGCCGGTCTTCTCGAGCACCCGCGGCAGCAGCGTGGCGCAGGCCTTCGGGTCGAGCAGGTCGATGACCAGCGGGATCACGGCATCGCCATGCCTGGCGGCGAGCGCCTGCAGCGCGGCGGCGTCGCGGTCGATCATCACCACGCGCGCGCCGGCCGCCAGCATCGCCTCGCTGCTGGCCAGTCCGATGCCCGACGCCGCTCCGGTCACGGCCGCGACCTTACCTTCGAATTGCTTCGCCATCGTCTTCATCCTGTCAGGTCAGTGCGGCACGCATGGCAACACATCGCGGCCGCGATGTCAGCTCCCATGCGACGGGCGGCGGCGCGCTCGTCGCATCACATGCGCAGCATGGGCGGCCGCGTAGCGAAACGGCGGCGCAGCCATTTTGCCGCCGGCCCGGCCGGCCGCCGCTTGTGCCAGACCACTTCGAGCGCGACGGGATGTGCGCCCTCGTCGAATTCCAGTTCGGGAATGGCGAGCTCATCGGCAACCTGCGAGCTCGCCATGATGTGCGCCGGAATCAGCGCCCAGCCGACGCCCTGCTTGAGGATTTGCAGGATCACCCAATGGCTCTCGACCCACCACACCTCGGCTGCGACACGCAATCGATGCCGCTCGGTGCCTTCGTTGCGCACCGTGACCATGATCTGGCGATGCCGCTTCAGCTCCTCCCAATCCACCCGGCCATGCGCCAGCGGATGGTTCTTGCCGCAAACCAGCTGCAGCGGCACCCAGCCGATGGTCTTGAAGCCGAGCTCTGGCGGCAGATGCTCCTGCCGCCACATCACGCCGACATCGGCCTTGCCGTCGAGCACGAGACGGCTGACGTCCTCCATGATCGGAAATAGCAGTTCCAGTTCGACATGGGGAAAACGCCCGGCGAATTCCGCGAACAGCTCGCCTACCGCGCTCTCCGGATAGAGCTCGTCGATCGCCACCACCAGGCGCTTCTCGACATGGGCCTCGAAACTGCTGGCGACACCGATCAGGTGCTCGCGGCGATCGAGGATCAGTTTTGCTTCCGGCAACAGCCGCGCCCCTGCCTCGGTCAGCACCGGATTGCGGCCGACGCGGTCGAACAGCGCGATGCCGAGATCGGCCTCCAGATTGGCGACATGCGTGCTGACCGCTGATTGCGCCTTCTTCAAAAGCCGCGCCGCGCCGGAGAACGAGCCCTGCTCGGCCGCCGCCACGAAGGATTCGAGCTGGTCCATGGAAACGGACATCTATCTCTTTTCCAGATAATACCTAACTTTGTTATGGAACAATATCAGATAGAAACCCGGTCGCAACGACAAGAAAGGGTTTCAAAATGTCTATGCGTTCCTTCTCCGACCGGATCAGGCACGCAGTCCTGTTCGAACTGATCGGTATCGCCATCTTCACGCCGGCGGCCGCCTGGCTGTTCAATCAGCCGGTCGCCCATATGGGCGTCATCGGAATCGTCTCGGCCACGGTAGCGACGGTCTGGAACTTGCTGTTCAATCTCGGCTTCGACCACGCGCTGGTCCGCGTCACCGGCCGTATGGCCAAGACGATGCCGATCCGCGTCGCGCACGCGATGCTGTTCGAGGCCGGCCTGATCGTGCTGCTGATCCCGTTCGTCGCCTGGTATCTCGGCGTCTCGCTGTGGGCGGCGCTGATGATGGATATCTCCATCGTCGCGTTCTATCTGGTCTACGCGTTCGCCTTTAACATCGCCTACGATCGCGTGTTTCCGGTGCGCGAGCTCGATGCGCACGATCGCGCGGCGAACCGGGCTCTGGCGGCCTGATCGATCTCGGCGTCGGCGCGGCGGATCATGTGATCTGCCGCGCCGCTCCGGACCCTGACACCGCGCGAATATTTCCGGCGATAGCGACTGCACACAAGTTCTGCCGCGCCTCACTCATAGACTGGTTTGATCCGGCTGAAGCACTGTGGAATGCTTCAAGCCGACATGCCCGTCAGAGGCTGCCAACCGGCCAACAATGCCAAAACGGCCAACAACAAGAAACGGAGGACGACAATGCCAAAAAACCGTTCATCCCGGCTCACACGCCGTGATCTCATCAAGGGCACTGCTGCCACGTCGGCCACGCTGCTGCTCGGCACGCCCGCCATTGCCAAGGGCAAGACCGAGATCGTGATCGGCAACATCGACGCCTATTCGGGACCGGCTGCGGTCTATTCGTCGATCGGCCGCACGCCCGGCGGCTATTTCAAGATGATCAACGAGCAAGGCGGCATCAACGGCCGCATGATCAAGTACATCACCTATGACGACGCCTACAGCCCGGCCAAGACCGTCGAGCAGGCGCGCAAGCTGGTCGAAGGCGACGAGATCGACGTGCTGTTTGCGCCGCTCGGCGCGCCGACCAATGCGGCGATCATGAAGTACATGAACCAGAAGAAGGTCCCGCACCTCTTCATCGCCTCCGGCGCGACCAAGTTCGGCGACTACAAGAATTTCCCCTACACCATGGGTTTCCAGCCCTGCTACCAGATCGAGGGCCGCGCCTTCGCGCAGCATGTGCTGTCGACACAGAACGATCCCAAGATCGGCATCGTCTACCAGAACGATGATTTCGGCCGCGACGTGTTGAAGGGTTTCAAGGACGGACTTGGCGCCAGGACGTCCGCGATCGTGGCGGAGCTGTCCTATGAGACCGCCGATCCGACCATCGACAGCCAGGTGGTCCGCTGCAAATCCGCCGGCGCCAACGTGTTCATGAGCATGACCACGCCGAAATTCGCCGCCCAAGGCATCAAGAAGATCGCCGAGCTCGGCTGGCAGCCGGCGCACTACATCGGCAACAACGCCTCCTCCGCCGGCTCGACGCTGAAGGCCGCGGGCTTCGACGTCTCCAAGGGCATCATTTCGAGCGCTTATCTGAAGGATCCCGTCGACGCCGCCTGGGACAACGATCCCGCCATCCAGAAATGGCGCGCCTTCCTCGACAAATACGATCCGGCGGCGGCCAAGAACGACATCTACGCCGTCACCGGCTATCTCACCAGCCAGATCCTGGTTCAGGTGCTCAAGCAATGCGGCGACGACGTGTCGTCCGAAAGCATCATCAAGCAGGCGGCCAATCTGAAGGATTTCGAATCCGACATGCTGTTGCCCGGCATCCGGATCAACACCTCGCCATCAGACTATTATCCGCTCGAGCAGTTGCAACTGGTGCGCTTCAGCGGCGAGCGCTACGAGCCGATGGGACCGGTGATCGACGGCGGGATCTCGAAGGCCTGACCGTCCGAAGCGTGCACCGCTGGCGTCGGCTTCCGATGGCAAAGCGGAAGCCGCCCGGCTTGGGCGTCATCGGCGGCTCATGGCCCGAACCGGATATTGCCCGAACCATTGTTAGCTCATTTGGCTCAACTGGCTCAGTTGACTAAGGGAGTGGCAGGAGAACGCGGCTCTTGTTTCCGGTCGCAAAGTCCTGTTTGCTTCAATGCAATGAGCACCACTCGCGAGACGAGTCCCCGCGGCAAATGTCAAACTGACTTCCTGCCGAGCGGGAGCGAATTGAGTGCGCTCATTCGCGCGCTCGATTGGTCCACGACCAGTTTGGGACCCATTGACGGATGGCCTGCACATCTCAAGAGCGCGGTCAGCCTCATGCTGCCTGCCAACGCACAAATCGTACTGTTCTGGGGCGCGGACTTCGTGGCCCTCTACAACGACGCCTACGCACCGACCATCGGTGAGAAGCATCCAAGGGCACTTGGGCGGCCCGCGCGAGAGAATTGGGCGGAGCTTTGGGACGATCTTGAACCTCTGCTAAGGCGCGTCCTCGACACCGGTGAGACCGTATTCGCCAAGGATCGTCCGTTCTACATCGAGCGGCACGGCTATCCGGAGAACGTCTATTTCGACATCTCCTATTCCCCGGTTCGAAACGAGGCGGGCGACATAGGCGGCGTCCTCTGCATCGTGAACGAGACAACTGAACGCGTTGTGGCACAGCGAGAACTGGCCAGAGCGGAGAAACGGCTCAGCCAAGCGCTAAGTGCCGCCGGAATGATAGGCACGTTCGACTGGCATGTGCCGACGGACACGTTCTATTCGGATGCGTATTTCGCACAAATGTTCTCAGTCGATCCCGCCAAGGGCGAGAAAGGCGCACCGTTGTCGGAATATGTCGCGGGCATCCATCCGGAGGACGTGGAGCGGACTACTGCGGCCGTGAATCTCGCGGTCGCCACCGGAGAAAAATACATCCAGGAATACCGGCTGCTCCACAAAGATGGAACCATCCGCTGGGTCGAGGCGCGCGGCGAATGCCTGAGAGACGAGAACGGCGAGCTTACCAACTTCGTCGGTGTCGTAGTGGACATCACCACTCAGAAGGAAGCGCAAGAGCATCAACGGTTGCTTGCGCGAGAGGCGAACCACCGGGTGAAAAACCTGTTCGCGATCTTCCACGGCATCATCAGCCTTAGTGCTCGATCAGCTCGAACGCCGCAGGAAATGGCTCATTCGCTTCGCGGGCGGCTGGATGCCCTCATGCGGGCCAAGGACCTTATACGTCCGGGGATCATGGGTACGGAAGCGCATAGCGAACGGACGACGGTGGACGAGGTCGTGCGAACCGTCATGCAACCCTATGACGACGGCTCTTGCGACCGCATCATGATCGGCGGCCCCGATGTGCCTGTAGGCGTGATGGCCGTAACGAGCTTCGCCCTTGCGCTGCACGAAATCGCGACGAATGCAGCCAAATACGGGGCACTCTCGGAGCCGAGCGGGGCGATCCGTATCAAATGGGAGACGCAAGGCGGCGACTTGCATTTTGAGTGGGATGAGACCGGCGGGCCCATGATTGCCGCCCCGCCGCAAGCCGCCGGCTTTGGCAGCGTACTCACGGAGCGCAGTATTGCTGGTCAGCTCGGGGGCAAGATCGAATACGACTGGCGGCAGAACGGCCTCAAGATAAGGATCAAGGCTCCTTTGGATCGCCTTGGGGTTTGAGGACAGAAAGGGACGACAAGGTTTCTCCTCCTTGTGGACCTTGATGGAAGTCGCGGGGCTCGCCTAACTGGCGCATCTGAGATAGCCTGCGGCGCCCTTGAACGTGACGAGCCGCCATGCTCACGCTCTATTCCTATCCGCCGTTGTTCGGCGTCGCCGACAACAATGGCTATGGCCTGAAGGTATTCGCTTTCCTGAAGCTCGCCGGCGTGCCGTTCCGGCACGAGCACATCTTCGATGCGTCGAAGGCGCCGCGCCAGCAACTTCCTTATATCGTCGACGGCCGTGACACTGTCGGCGACAGCGAGACCATCCTCGCCTATGTCACCGGAAAATATGGTGTGACGCTGGATGCCGCGCTGACGCCGGCGCAGCGCACGACCAATCTCCTCGTCACGCGGACGCTCGACGATCTCTACTGGGTGATGTCCTATTCGCGCTGGCAGGATGCGCGCTACTGGCCGCAGTTCCGCGATGCGCTCAAGCGCGAGCATCCGGGCCTCACCGACGACGGCTTGATGAAGGCCAAGGAGTTCAACGCCCGGCGCTATTACTACCAGGGCATCGGCCGCTTCGAGCCCGACGCCGCGATGGCCCGCGGGCTCGCCGATCTCGCCGCACTGGCGAGCCTGATCCCGAGCCGAGGCTATGTGCATGGCGACAGGCCGACGACCATCGATGCCGGCATCTATGGCTTCGTGGCCAACATCTACTTTTACGACATCAAGACGCCGTTGAAGGACTTCGTGGTCTCGCACGAGGCTCTGGTACAACATTGCCGCGCCATCCACGCGGCAGTGAGCAAGTGAGCCGGGGCCAACTCAACCTCTAACTCGCAACAGTGACCTTCGCGGCCGGGAGCGAACTGGCGGTTGCTCGGGCGTAGCTGGATATATCTGCGCTGGCGTGTCGCAGCCGGCCTCTCACAAACAGATCGATTTCAGGGTAGTATCCCGTCCTTGAGCTAGCTGCGGAGCCGGTCATGGCTTCAAAATTGTCTTCGGGCATTTTCGCGTCAGTACTCGTTGGAGCAGCAGTGCTTTTGATTGCAGGTCCGCCACCTGCATGGGGCCTGCTGTTGCTCGGCTCCTTCGCACTGGCGGCACTCTACATCGTCGCGAGGATGAGGTCGCGCTACGATCCGCTCGATCCACGCTTCGGCAGCTGCATCCCTCCGATGTCCAGGCCGAAAGGCAGCGGCGCCAATGACTCCACCACCTGAGCGCTGTCCAGCATCGATCAGATGCGGATCGTGCGAAGACGTCCTGATGGCCTGAAGCCGACATGGGAAGTGCGTCGGCTGCGGTTCGCATTCCATTTGGAATTTTTTGCAGTTTGTTTCAGGCGACACTCCGTCGGATTTTCAGCACCAGGAGATTGATCAAATGCAGACGCCTACCGCACCCCCCCGAGGGGCAGAGTTTTGGAACAGCACCATGGGGCACTCATGGGTTTCGCAGCAAGCCGTGATCAGCGATGTCTTCACGTCAGTCACCAGCGTCAGCTTGGGTGCCGCGGCGGCAAAGCGGGGTGAGCGCGTCATCGATATCGGATGCGGCACCGGTGACACACTGTTGGCGTTCGCCAAGGTTGTTGGTCCGTCAGGTGCTGTGCTGGGTGTCGATATCTCGGTCCCGATGCTGGATCTGGCCAGGCATCGTGTCGCCGAGGCAGGACTTGGAAACGTGACTTGTGCGCTGGCCGACGCGACGATCTACGGCTTCGAACCGCGCTGGGCGGATCTGGTGTATTCGCGCTTTGGCCTGATGTTCTTCGATGACCCGGTCAGGGCCTTCGCCAACATCCGCAGCGGCATGAAGGCGGGCGGGCGGCTGGTGTTCGTCTGTTTTCGCACCATGCCGGAGTCGCCGTGGTTTCGCGTGCCGATCGAGGCGGCACGACCGCACGTGCCGCCTCAGCCGCCGCTCGATCCATTGGCGCCTGGGATGTTTTCTTTCGCGCGCGAGGAGCGCGTTCGCGGCATCCTGACCGAGGCGGGATTTCACGACATTGCGCTCAAGGCGGCCGACGTGCCGATCCATGGCGGCGACATCGCGCAAAGCATGGCCTTCATCACGCAGGCCGGCCCGCTGCCTGCGCTGCTCGAGAATGCCACGGACGCTCAACGTCATCGCGCCATAGAAGCGGTACGCAACGCGCTCGCCGCAAGCATCGGAGCGGATGGGCGCGATCTGCATGTGGGTCTGTGGCTCGTGTCGGCGCTAGCCTAGCGAGATGCTGCCTTCGGGATTGTGAGGGCAGATATCACGCCATCCGCGCCGCACCGCGCCTGCGGTCGGCACTCGGCTTTCCCTTCGCCCTCTGTAATCAGAGCGGCGAAACGAAGAGCAAAGCTCGGGCGAAGCGCGTCGCGAGAACGTGGATGTATGACTCACCGGCCGCGCAACAAACACAGTGTCGTCCCTGCGAAAGCAGGGACCCATTACCCCAAATCTCAATTGTTGCGCGACGCTGCGGCCACGATCCCTTTCACAATCCAATGCGGTGGTTATGGGTCCTGGCTTTCGCCAGGACGACGTGTGGAAAGAGTCGCTTACTCGAATCCCGTTCTTGCTCCGCGGACAGAGCAATTGCGTAAGCTAGCGCCCCTGCTGCAGCCCCGCCTCCAGCCGCGCGAGTTCGCCGTCGAGATCGCGCTCGACTTCGGCCACGTGCATGTCGACGACCCGATAGTCGCGCGCCTCGAGCCAGGCTCTGCGCTTGGCGCGGTCGGCTCCGATGGCCTCGCTCTCGTTCGGGTTGACCAGTTCGATCGCGAGCCGGTGCACGAAGGAGACGAAGTCGGGGATGTGGCGGCCGACCGGGGTCTGGCGCTTGAACTGGCCGGCGAAGCGGCGGTCCCGTGTCAGCGCCTGCCACAGGATCCGTTCGGCGTCGGTCGGATTGCGGCGGAGCAGCCGGGCGAGCCCGCGCACGGTGCTGCTGCTGTCGGCGGTCGCGCCACCCTGCCCCTGCTCGGCGAGCAGCGCCCGCAAGCGCGTCGCCTGGGCGCCGTCGAGCACGCCGCCCTTGGCCGGGCCCTTGCGGCCCTCGGCGATCGCCATCACCACGCCGTGCAGCGTGTGCATGTCCTGCTTGGTCGGATCCATCCTCGTGAAGATGTTGCGCAGGTTCACCAGCATGGTGTCGCGCTTCTCCGCCGGCCGCAGGAACTCGACCTTGTCGAGCTCGGCGACGAGGTTGTCGAAGAACGCCTGCATCTGGTGCTGGGAGGCCGGCTCGGACCGCTCGGGCATCGCGAACGGCAGCGTGCCCGCGGTCGACAGCTTGAACCACTCGTACCCCATCAACAGCACCGCCTGCGCCAGATTGAGCGAGGCGAAGCCTGGATTGACCGGGAAGGTGATGATGCGGTTGGCGAGCGCGACCTCCTCATTGGTCAGGCCGGCGCGCTCGCGCCCGAACAGGATGCCGGCGCCGCCGCCCGACGCGACATGACCGACGATCTCACCCGCCGCGCCCTCCGGCCCGACCACCGGCTTGGCCTGGTCGTGGGCCCGGGCGGTGGTCGCAAATACCAGCGTGAGATCGGCGATCGCCTGCTCGACCGTGTCGAACAGCTCGACAGAACCGATGATGTGGTCGGCACCGGCGGCGGCACGCTGGGCGGCAATGTTCGGCCAGCCGTCGCGCGGGTTGACGATGCGCATCCTCGACAGCGCGAAGTTGCCCATCGCGCGCGCGGCCATGCCGATGTTCTCGCCAAGCTGCGGCTCGACCAGGATGACGACGGGACCGGCAAGGTCGTGCCCTGCCTTGGTCTTGTCGGTGCCGGACATCTCACTTCACTTTCTGATTCAACGTCTGAAGATTTTGAATCAGCTTCCAAAGCGGCTGATTCAAAATCTCAAGCAGGGGCCCAAGACCGCATCGACCAGCTTTGCACCGGTTTTGCGCGGGACCATTTTCTCCAAGGAGATAACAGGGTTAGCGGCGTTTGCGAATCCTCAATCGGAATCCCAATCGCACGAAGCGAAGGCTGCCGCTTGCGCGCACTTGGCCTTCGGATAGGCTATCAACCACAACCAAAGCGAAGCTGTAAAGGCACGCTTGAGATGCCGGTTTCAACGGCGAGGCACCTTGGGGGGACGACGATGCGGGGCAGATGGACGCTGGCGATTTTGGGCCTGATCTTGATCGTGGCGGGGGGCCTGCTCGCCCACTTCACGCAGACCGCCGGCGGCATCCGGATCGAGGATGTGCGCTTCAAGGGCGCCAAGGGCAATACCATGAGCGCCCTGCTCTACATCCCGCCGAATGCCACGCCGCAGATCCCGGCGCCCGGCATCCTCGCCGTCCACGGCTATATCAATTCGCGCGAGACCCAGGACGGCTTCGCCATCGAGTTTGCCCGCCGCGGCTACGTGGTGCTCGCGCTCGACCAGACCGGCCACGGCTATAGCGACCCGCCCTCCTTCGCCAACGGTTTTGGCGGACCTGACGGCCTTGCCTATCTGCGCAGCCTCCAATTCGTCGACAAGGAGAATATCGGGCTCGAGGGCCATTCGATGGGCGGCTGGACGGTTCTGGCCGCCGCAGCAGCGATGCCCAACGACTACAAGTCGATGGTGCTGGAGGGCTCGTCCACCGGCAAGCCGTTCGCCGCCGAGGGCACGGCGAACTGGCCGCGCAACACCGCGCTGGTGTTCGCGCAGTACGAGGAATTCCCCGACCTGATGTGGGGCGTCCAGCTCGCCCGCGACGTCACCCAAAGCCCAAAGCTCTGGGCGCTGTTCGGCACGCAAGGCGCGGTCGAGCCGGGCAAGGTCTATGGCGATCCGGCTAGCGGCACCGCGCGGGTGCTGTACACCCCGGCGATGACCCATCCGGCCGAGCACATCTCGCATGAGGCGATCGGCTACAGCCTCGACTGGTTCGCCAAGACGCTGAAGGGCGGCACGCCGCGCCCGGTCGACGACCAGATCTGGTTCCGCAAGGAGATCGGCACGCTCATCGCCCTCATCGGTTTCATTGCCTTGGTCATCGGGACGTTCGACGGGCTGCTGGAGGCACCGATGTTCTCCGGCCTGCGGCTGCCGGCGGTCGCCGACGGCACCATGCCGCCGCATCAGGCCGCGAGCGGCCGGCGCTGGACGACGGCGTTCATCCTGTCCGCCTTCATCCCGGCGCTGACCTATTACCCGGCCTTTGCGCTGGGCGGCACCTTCGTCACCCCGAGCGCGTTCCTGCCGCAGGGCATAACCAACCAGATCCTGGTCTGGGCCGTCATCAACGGCCTGATCACGCTCGCCCTGATGCGGTTCGCCCCGAAGCGCGCCAGCCGGACCGGCCTTGTCGGTCAATCGGTCGTGATCGCGCTGGCTTCGGTCGCGGTCGGCTATGCCGCGCTGTGGCTCGCCGACCTCGCCTTCAAGATCGACTTCCGCTTCTGGATCGTCGCACTCAAGTTGATGAGCGCGAAGCAATTCCTCATCTTCCTGATCTATCTGATTCCGTTCACGGCGTTTTTCGTCGTGGCGCTGCACGTGCTGCACCGGAATTTCTCGACCATGGATGCGCCGCGCGGGGCGCTGTACCTGACCAACATCCTGGCGCTGACGTTCGGTTTCATCGTGTTGCTGGTGCTGCAATACGGCACGCTGTGGCTGACCGGGAAGCTGTTCAACCCGGTCCCGGACCCCGGTTTCGTGCCGCTCTCGACCATCGTCGCGATCCAGTTCGTGCCGCTGCTCGCGATCGTCGCCGTGATCGCGACCTTCACCCGGCGGCGGACCGGATCGAGCCTGCCGGGGGCCCTGATCGCGGGCCTGTTCGTGACCTGGTACATCGTCGCGGGGACGGCCACTCAGGTCCCATTTTAGGTGAAAAGATGGGCTGAAAGTGCATAACCCCTCCGCTTCCGCCCGCCCCCGGGCGGTGCTATAGCGCAGGCATCTTTTCCATCCCCGCCGTCAAAAGCGCGCCGTTCCCAAGAGGGCCTCCCCGTCATGGCAAAAATCAAGGTATCCAACCCCGTCGTCGAGCTCGATGGCGACGAGATGACCCGGATCATCTGGCAGTACATCAAGGACAAGCTGATCAACCCGTTCCTGGATGTCGAACTGCTCTATTTCGATCTGGGCATGGAATACCGCGATGAGACCAACGACCAGGTGACCATCGACGCCGCCGAAGCCATCAAGAAGGTCGGCGTCGGCGTCAAATGCGCCACCATCACCCCCGACGAGGCCCGGGTGAAGGAATTCGGCCTGAAGCAGATGTGGAAGTCGCCGAACGGCACCATCCGCAACATCCTCGGCGGCTGCATCTTCCGCGAGCCGATCATCTGCAAGAACGTGCCGCGCCTGGTTCCCGGCTGGACCAAGCCGATCATCATCGGCCGCCATGCCTATGGCGACCAGTACCGCGCCACCGACATCAAGTTCCCCGGCAAGGGCACGCTGTCGCTGAAGTTCGTCGGCGAGGACGGCACCGTGATCGAGAAGGAAGTGTTCAAGGCGCCCGGCGCCGGCGTCGCGATGGAGATGTACAATCTCGACGACTCCATCACCGATTTCGCCCGCGCCTCGTTCAACTACGGCCTGATGCGCAACTACCCGGTCTATCTGTCGACCAAGAACACGATTCTGAAGGTCTATGACGGCCGCTTCAAGGACATCTTCCAGGACGTGTTCGACCGCGAGTTCAAGAAGGAATTCGACGCCAAGGGCCTGACCTACGAGCACCGCCTGATCGACGACATGGTGGCCTCGGCGCTGAAATGGTCCGGCGGCTATGTCTGGGCCTGCAAGAACTATGACGGCGACGTGCAGTCCGACACCGTGGCCCAAGGCTACGGCTCGCTCGGCCTGATGACCTCGGTGCTGCTCACCCCCGACGGCAAGACCGTGGAAGCCGAGGCCGCCCACGGCACCGTGACCCGCCACTACCGCGAGCACCAGAAGGGCAAGGAGACCTCGACCAACTCGATCGCGTCGATCTTCGCCTGGACCCGTGGCCTCGCCCATCGCGCCAAGCTCGACAACAACGAGGCGCTGGCGAAGTTCGCCACCACCCTGGAGAAGGTCTGCGTCGCGACCGTCGAAGAGGGCTACATGACCAAGGACCTCGCGCTCCTGGTCGGCGCCGACCAGCGCTGGCTCTCGACCACCGGATTCCTCGACAAGGTGTCCGACAACCTCGTGAAGGCGATCGCGGCCTGAGGCCGTCATCCTGGGAAGACAGGTGCGAGCATGACCATGGCCCTTGTCAGAGCCGTCGTGCTCGCATCGTTCTCCCTCACCGGGTCGGCGGCATTCGCTGCCGGTCCCCTGCCCGACGCCGTCGCGGCGCCCGGCGAGTCGGCGGTTCTGTCGGTCCATGCCGAGGGCGTGCAGGTCTATGAATGCAAGCCGGTCACCGACGGCAAGCTCGCCTGGTCGTTCCGCGAACCGGTCGCGACCCTGATCGCCGATGGCCGCACGGTCGGCCGGCATTATGCGGGTCCGAACTGGGAGCATGTCGACGGCAGCGCCGTGACCGCCCGCACCGCCGGCAGCGCACCCGGCGCAACGCCTTCCGACATTGCCTGGCTGAAGCTCGAGGTGATTGCCCACCGCGGCAACGGCCTGCTCTCCGGCATCGCAACCGTGCAGCGGATCAACACCTCGGGCGGCGAGCTCAGCGGGGCCTGCGACAAATCAGGCGCGCTGAAGGGCGCGGCATATTCGGCGGATTACGTGTTCCTGCGACGGGACTGAGCGTTTTCGAGCGAAGTGGATACCGGTCCGCGTGAAGAAGACGCGCCAAACGAAGAATCGAGAGCCTCGTTCCGATTCAATCGGAATGAGGTTCTAGTCGCGGATGCCGCCGTCGGTCTCGCGCGGCGCCTGGGCGATCTCCGCGGCGGCCAGGTCGCCGCCGGCCGCGAGCGGATCGGCAAGCCGCGCCTCCGCGGTCTCCCGGACATGGGCGGCGAGCGCCGGCATGCGCTCAATCAGGGCATGGAAGTCCTGCGCATCGAGCACCAGGAGCTTGGTCTTGCGCGTCGCCGTCACCGTGCCGGAGCGGCTGGTCCGCCGCAGCAGCGCGATCTCGCCGAAGAACGCGCCGTCGGAAAGCCGCACAAGCTGGCTCGGCAGGTCGATCTCGACCTCGCCCGCGGTGATGAAATACATCGATGACGCCGCATCGCCGCGCCGCACCAGCACCTCGCCGGCCTCGATGGTCTGCGACCGCAGCAAGCGCATGATGTCGGAGATATCGGCGGCGTTGAGATGTGAGAACAGCGGCACCCGCGCCAGCATGCCCCAGGTCACGACGAAGTCGCGGCGCCGGACCTCGTCGGCGAACGCGGTCGAGATGATCGCGACCGGCAGCGCGATCATCGCGAAGCCGACCACGATCGCGACCACCGTGACGGTCCGGCCGAGCGGCGTTATCGGGACGACGTCGCCGTAACCGACGGTGCCGAGCGTCACGATCGCCCACCACATCGCCTGCGGCATGGTGCCGAACTTGTCCGGCTGCACTTTGTGCTCGATGGCATAGAGCAGCGAAGCGAACAGCAGCACCGCGCCGGTCAGGATCACGACGCAGCCGAACAGCGTGCGCCGCTCGGCATGCAGCGCCGCCAGCAGCGAGCGCATCGCGGTCGAGTAGCGCACCAGCTTGAGGAAGGGCAGCATACCGAACAGCACCAGCGCGGTCTTGTCGCCGATGGCAAGCGCGATGGCCGACGGCAGGAAGGCGAGCAGATCGATCACGCCGAGCGCCGAGAAGACGTATTCCAGCCGCGCCCGCGCCGGCGTCATGTCACGCAGCGAGTGGCCGACCACGCTCCAGAGCCGCGCGCTATATTCCAGCGCGAAGGCGATGACCGCCGCGATCTCGATGGTCGTCAGCAGCCAGCCGAACTGCGCGTCGATCTCGGGCACGGAGGCCAGAATCGCCGCCAGCACGTCGACGGCGATGATGGCGACGATGAGGCGGGCAAACCGCAAGCCGCCCGAATGCGGCAGATCATCGCGTTCGAGCAGCTCGTAGAGACGGTCACGCAGCCCGGGATCGCTGATCGTGGGCTTGAGCGGAGCCGTCGCCACGATCAGCCTCTCCGTCAGGCGCCGGCCGATGCCTGTTGAGTCATGGCCTGTTCGATCGCCGACAGCGCGGCATCGGCCTTGGCGCCGTCGGGCCCGCCGGCCTGCGCCATGTCGGGCCGGCCGCCACCGCCCTTGCCGCCGAGCACCTCGGAGCCCTTGCGCACGAGCTCGACCGCGTTGAACCGCGCGGTCAGATCGGCGGTGACGCCGACCACGATGCCGGCCTTGCCGTCCTCGGTGACGCCGACGATCGCGACCACGCCCGAGCCGATCTGCTTCTTGCCGTCGTCGACGAGACTCTTGAGATCCTTGGTCTCGACGCCCTCGACCGCGCGCGCGAGCAGCTTGACATCGCCAACCTCGCGAACGGCTGAGGCGGCGCCGTTCGACGCACCGCCGCCACCCATCGCGAGCTTCTTGCGGGCGTCAGACAGATCGCGCTCGAGCTTCTTGCGCTCCTCCATCAGCGCGGCGATCCGCGCCGGGACGTCGTCGATCGTGGTGCGCAGCTCCAGCGCCGCGGTCTTGGCCAGCGCGATGGTGTCGTTGGCGTGCTTGCGCGCGTGATGCCCGGTCAGCGCCTCGATGCGGCGGACGCCGGACGCCACCGCGCCCTCGCTGGTCACCGAGATCATGCCGATGTCGCCGGTGCGGCGGACATGGGTGCCGCCGCAAAGCTCGACCGACCAGCCGAGCGCGTTCTGGCCGTGATCGCGGGTACCCTTGCCCATCGACACGACACGAACCTCGTCGCCGTACTTCTCGCCAAACAGCGCGCGGGCGCCGGCCTCGCGGGCATCGTCGACGCCCATGACCCGGGTGGTGACCTCGTCATTCTCCAGCACGACATCGTTGGCGATGTCCTCGATCCGGGCGAGCTCTTCCGGCGTGATCTGCTTCGGATGCACGAAGTCGAAGCGCAGCCGGTCCGGCGTGACCAGCGAGCCGCGCTGGGCGATGTGATCGCCGAGTACCTGGCGCAGCGCCTCGTGCAACAGGTGCGTCGCCGAATGGTTGGCGCGGATCGACGAACGCCGGGCGTGATCGACCTCGAGCTGCAGCGCGGTGCCGACGCCGAGCGTGCCCTGCTCCACCGTGCCGAGATGCACGAACAGATCGCCGGCCTTCTTCTGCGTGTCGGTGACGCGGAACTTGACGCCCTCGCCGGTGAGCACGCCGGTGTCGCCGACCTGGCCGCCGGACTCGCCGTAGAACGGGGTCTGGTTCAGCACGATCGCACCGCTCTCGCCGGCTTTCAGGCTCTCGACCTCGGCGCCGTCCTTGATCAGCGCAGTCACCGCGCCTTCCGCGCTCTCGGTCTCGTAACCGAGGAATTCGGTCGCGCCGAGCTTCTCGCGCAGCGGGAACCACGTCGCCTCGCTCGCCGCCTCACCCGAGCCTGCCCAGGAGGCACGCGCCTTCACGCGCTGCCGCTCCATCGCGTCGGTGAACGACGCCTGGTCGACACTGATGCCGCGCGACTTCAGCGCGTCCTGCGTCAGATCGAGCGGGAAGCCGTAGGTATCGTACAGCGTGAACGCGGTGTCGCCGTCGAACATGTCGCCCTTCTTGAGGCCGGCGCTCTTCTCGTCGAGGATCGACAGGCCGCGCGCCAGGGTCTTGCGGAAGCGCGTCTCCTCCAGCCGCAGCGTCTCCTCGATCAGCTTCTCGGCGCGGACCAGATCCGGGTAGGCCTGGCCCATTTCGCGGACCAGCGCCCAGACCAGGCGATGCATCAGCGGCTCGCTCGCGCCCAAGAGCTGCGCATGGCGCATCGCGCGGCGCATGATCCGGCGCAGCACGTAGCCGCGGCCCTCGTTCGACGGCAGCACGCCGTCGGTGATCAGGAACGCCGACGAGCGCAGATGGTCCGCAATCACGCGGTACGACCCAACGTTCTGCTCGTTCGGACCGTGCCCGAGGGTGGACGCGGCGGCATCGATCAGATTGCGGAACAGATCGGTCTCGAACACGCTCTCGACGCCCTGCAGGATGCAGGCCATGCGCTCCAGCCCCATGCCGGTGTCGATCGAGGGACGCGGCAGCGCCACGCGCTCCTCCTTCGTCACCTGCTCGTACTGCATGAACACCAGGTTCCAGAATTCGAGGAAGCGATCGCCATCCTCCTCCGGGCTGCCCGGAGGTCCGCCCCAGATGTGCTCGCCGCGGTCGATGAAGATTTCGGAGCACGGACCGCACGGACCGGTATCGCCCATCGCCCAGAAATTGTCCGAGGTCGGGATGCGGATGATGCGGTCGTCCGACAAGCCCGCGATCTTCTTCCAGTAGCCGGCCGCCTCGTCGTCGGTGTGGTAGACGGTGACCAGCAGCTTGTCCTTCTTCAGCCCGAAATCCTTGGTGATCAGATTCCAAGCGAGCTCGATCGCCCGCTCCTTGAAGTAATCGCCGAACGAGAAGTTGCCGAGCATCTCGAAGAAGGTGAGATGGCGCGCGGTGTAGCCGACATTGTCGAGGTCGTTATGCTTGCCGCCGGCGCGCACGCACTTCTGCGACGTCGTCGCGCGCTGATAGGAGCGCTTCTCGACGCCGGTGAAGACGTTCTTGAACTGCACCATGCCGGCATTGGTGAACATCAAGGTCGGGTCGTTGCGCGGAACCAGCGGCGACGAGGCCACGATCTCGTGGCCGTTCTCCTTGAAGAAGTTCAGAAAGGTCGACCTGATGTCGTTGACGCTGCTCATGTTCATCCAATCGGAAAAAGGGGCCGGCCAGCCGCAAAAAGGCGTCATTTTCCGGCCGAACGCTTTTAGACATTGCCAGCTGCGGTGTCCAGAAACTGTGCAGGCGGATCATGGGCTTGCCGCGGCAGCACAAAGCCCATTGGATAGTTGCTGCAGCTGCGTTGACAGTCTTGGTGGCGCCGTGTTTTCTACCTACCTATACCTAGTCACGTCGGGAGAGACCGGCCTTACCGCCGGCGCCGAAGGAGCAACCGCCCCGGAAACTCTCAGGCAAAAGGACCGCGTGACGTCTGACATCTGGAAAGAGACGCTGGGGTTCGCCCCGATGCGTCCGCCGACGGGATAATACTCTCAGGCACAGCGACAGATGGGGCTTTCTGCAGGTTTCTCAAGGGGAAATAGGTCCCCGACGGGAACCGCGAGGGCCCTGTGATGCTTGCACGCGAAACTTCCCCGCTGAAACAGACCCCGCTGCACGCGCTGCACCTGGCGCGCGGCGCCAAGATGGTGCCGTTCGCCGGCTACGACATGCCGGTGCAATATGCGGCCGGCGTGCTGAAGGAGCATCTGCACACCCGCAAGGAAGCCGGCCTGTTCGACGTGTCGCACATGGGCCAGCTCGCGCTGAAGGCCAAATCCGGCAAGGTCACCGACGCTGCGCTCGCGCTTGAAAAACTGGTGCCGCAAGACATCGTCGGCATCGCGCCGGGACGGCAGCGCTACGCGCAATTCACCAACAATGACGGCGGCCTGCTCGACGACCTGATGGTGGCGAATTTCGGCGATCACCTGTTCCTGGTGGTCAACGCCGCATGCAAGGCCGAGGACGAGGCGCATCTGCGCGCTAGCCTCGCCGACGCTTGCGAGATCGTATCGCTGGCCGACCGCGCGCTGATCGCGCTGCAGGGACCGAAAGCCGAATCGGCACTGGCGAAACTTTGTGCAGATGTCAGTTCGATGAAATTCATGGACGCCGGTCCGCGCCGCGTCGGCGACGTCGACTGCTTCGTCTCGCGCTCCGGCTATACCGGCGAGGACGGCTTTGAGATTTCCGTGCCCGCAGACAAGGTGGAAGCCGTGGTCACCGCGCTGCTCGACAATCCCGACGTGTTGCCGATCGGGCTCGGCGCGCGCGACAGCCTGCGGCTCGAAGCCGGGCTGTGCCTCTATGGCCATGACATCGACACCACGACGACGCCGGTCGAAGGCGCGCTGGAATGGTCGGTGCAGAAGGTTCGCCGCAGCGGCGGCGCCCGCGCCGGCGGCTTCCCCGGCGCCGACAAGATTCTGGCGCAGTTCGCAGATGGCGCCGCGCGCCGGCGGGTCGGCCTGAAGCCCGACGGCCGCACCCCGGTGCGCGAAGGCGCCGCATTGTTCGCCGATGCCGCCTCGACCGAGCAGCTCGGCAAGGTGACCTCGGGCGGCTTCGGCCCGAGCCTCAATGCGCCGGTCGCGATGGGCTATCTGCCGACCGCCCTTTCCGCCGTCGGCACCACCGTTTTCGCCGAAGTGCGTGGCCAGCGGCTGCCGCTGAAAGTCGCCGCCACGCCCTTCGTCCCCAATACCTACAAACGCTAAACGCCAAAGGATCGATCCCATGACGACGCTGTACACGTCCGACCACGAATGGCTCCGCATCGAGGGCGACGTCGCCACGATCGGGATCACCGATTACGCGCAGTCGCAGCTCGGCGACGTCGTGTTCGTCGAACTGCCCAAGGTCGGCCGCAGCCTGAAGAAGGCCGAGGCCGCCGCGGTCGTCGAATCCGTCAAGGCCGCCTCCGACGTTTACGCACCGATCACCGGCGAGGTGGTCGAGGTCAACGACGCGCTCGCCGCCGAGCCCGCGCTGGTCAATTCGGACGCCGGCGGCAAGGCCTGGTTCTTCAAGATGAAGATTGCCGACAAGGGCGAGCTCGGCGGCCTGATGGACGAGGCCGCCTACGCCGCGCACACCGCCTGAGAGAATGAAGCAGATTGCCACCACACACTCACTGTCATCGCCCGACTTGATCGGGCGACCCAGTACGCCGCGGCCCTTCAGCTCAATCACTGATGTCCCGGCGTACTGGATACCCCGCTTTCGCGGAGTATGACGGCTGACAACGAGGACCACGTCATGAACGCGCCCTTCAAGCCGATCAACGAAGCCGCCACCGATTTCGTCCGCCGCCACATCGGACCGTCGCCGCGCGACATCAACGCGATGCTGGAGACGGTCGGCGCCGCGAGCCTGCAGGCGCTGATGAATGAAACGCTGCCGGCCTCGATCCGCCAAAAGGCGCCGCTCGATCTCGGCCGGGCGCTGAGCGAGACCGAGGCGCTCGCGCATATGAGTGAGCTCGCCGCGCAGAACCAGGTGTTCACCTCGCTGATCGGCCAGGGCTATTCCGGCACCATCCTGCCCGCGGTGATCCAGCGCAACATCCTGGAGAACCCGGCTTGGTACACCGCCTACACGCCGTATCAGCCGGAGATCAGCCAGGGCCGGCTCGAGGCCCTGTTCAACTTCCAGACCATGATCTGCGACCTCACCGGGCTCGACGTCGCCAACGCCTCGCTGCTCGACGAAGCGACCGCAGCGGCGGAAGCGATGGCGCTCGCCGAGCGCCACTCGCAGGTCAAGGCAAAGGTGTTCTTCGTCGACAAGGAGGTGCATCCGCAGACGCTGGCGGTGATGCGCACGCGCGCCGCGCCGCTGGGCTGGGCGCTGGTGGTCGGCGATCCCCTGACCGAGCTCGACAACGCCGATGTGCTCGGCGCGCTGCTGCAATATCCGGGAACATCGGGCGCGGTGCGCGACCTCAAGCCTGCCATCGCATCGCTGCGCGCCAAGGGCGCGCTTGCGATCGTCGCGGCGGACCTGCTGTCGCTGACGCTGCTCACCTCGCCCGGCGAGTTCGGCGCAGACATCGCGATCGGCTCGGCGCAGCGGTTCGGCGTGCCGATGGGTTATGGCGGACCGCACGCCGCCTACATGGCGGTGCGCGACACGCTGAAGCGCTCGCTGCCCGGCCGCCTCGTCGGCCTCTCGGTGGATTCGCGTGGGCAGCCCGCCTATCGCCTCGCCCTGCAGACCCGCGAGCAGCATATCCGCCGTGAAAAGGCGACCTCGAACATCTGCACCGCGCAGGTGCTGCTTGCCGTGATCGCCTCGATGTATGCGGTCTATCACGGTCCCGAGGGCCTGACCCATATCGCACGCAGCGTGCATCGCCGCGCGACCGTGCTTGCCGCCGGCCTGCGCAAGCTCGGCTTTGCGCCGACCAGCGAAGCGTTCTTCGATACCGTGACGGTCGAGGCCGGAGCGAAGCAGATCGAGATTGTCTCCCGCGCGCAGGCGGAGCGGATCAATCTGCGCATCGGTGCGACCACGCTCGGCATCGCGCTCGACGAAACCACGACGCCGGAGACCGTCGAGGCAGTATGGCGCGTGTTCGGCGGCAAGCTCAGCTTTGCCGAGATCGAAGCGGCCGCGCGCGAGGCGCTGCCGAAGGAGCTGCGGCGCACCAGCGCGTTCCTCACCCATCCGGTGTTCAACACCCACCGCTCGGAGACGGAGCTGCTGCGCTACATGCGCAAGCTCAGTGATCGCGACCTCGCGCTCGACCGCGCGATGATCCCGCTCGGCTCCTGCACGATGAAGCTCAACGCCACCACCGAGATGATCCCGCTGACCTGGCCGGCGTTCGGCAATCTGCATCCGTTCGCGCCCGCAGATCAGGCCAAGGGCTATCACGCGCTGTTCAAGCGGCTGGAGCAGTGGCTGTGCGACATCACCGGCTATGACGCGGTCTCGCTGCAGCCGAATTCCGGCGCGCAGGGCGAATATGCCGGACTGCTGGCGATCCGCGGCTATCACCTGGCGCGCGGCGAGCCGCACCGCAAGATGTGCCTGATCCCCTCCTCCGCGCACGGCACCAATCCGGCCTCGGCCGCGATGGTCGGCATGGAGGTCGTGGTGGTGGCGTGCGATGCGCGCGGCGACGTCGACGTCAATGATCTCCGCGCCAAGGCCGAGAAGCACTCCGCCAACCTTGCCGCTGTGATGATCACCTATCCGTCGACCCACGGCGTGTTCGAGGAGCATATCCGCGAGATCTGCGACATCGTGCATGCGCATGGCGGCCAGGTCTATCTCGATGGCGCCAACATGAACGCGCAGGTCGGGCTCTCGCGGCCCGGCGATTACGGCGCCGATGTCAGCCATCTCAATTTGCACAAGACCTTCTGCATTCCGCATGGCGGCGGCGGCCCCGGCATGGGCCCGATCGGCGTGAAGGCGCATCTTGCGCCTTATCTGCCGGGCCATCCCGCAACCGACGGAGCGACGGCGCACGCCATCGGCCCGGTGTCGGCCGCGCCGTTCGGCTCGGCCTCGATCCTGACCATCTCCTACATCTACATCCTGATGATGGGCGGCGAAGGCCTCACGCGCGCCACCGAGATCGCGATCCTCAATGCCAACTACATCGCCGCACGGCTGCAGCCGCACTTCCCGGTGCTGTACCGCAACGAGCGCGGCCGCGTTGCGCATGAGTGCATCGTCGATCCGCGGGCGCTGAAGACGACCAGCGGCGTCACCGTCGACGACATCGCTAAGCGGCTGATCGATTATGGCTTCCACGCACCGACCATGAGCTTCCCGGTGGCGGGCACGCTGATGATCGAACCGACGGAGTCGGAATCGAAGTTCGAGATCGACCGCTTCTGCGACGCCATGATCGCGATCCGCGACGAAATCGCGGAGATCGAAAAGGGCCGCTGGAAGGTCGAGGCCTCGCCGCTGCGCCACGCGCCGCACACCGTCCACGACATTGCCGACGATGACTGGAACCGGGCCTACACCCGCGCCGAGGGCTGCTTCCCGGCCGGCGTGTCGCGGTCCGACAAATACTGGAGCCCGGTCGGCCGCGTCGACAACGTCTATGGCGACCGCAACCTGGTATGCTCATGCCCGCCGGTCGAGGACTACGCGCAGGCGGCAGAGTAGATCGGCCGTTGATGTCACCATTGTAGGATGGGTAGAGCGCAGCGAAACCCATCAATTGCATCTGGGCGGCAAGGTGATGGGTTTCGCTTCGCTCTACCCATCCTACGATCCAATCGGAGTATGGGTTGAGCCCTGCGGCTCAACCCACCATTTCAAAGAAAAGAGCTCGTCGCTTCGCTTGCCCGCGACCTGCATCGGTCGAAGCGGGCCGCGGGACGAACGATAGCGAGGGCCGCCCGCGGCAGGAGGAAACATGCGCGAGGAATTCTGGTTTCATTTCCCGTTCCGCGTCCGCTATTCCGAGGTCGACGCACAGGCCGTGGTGTTCAACGCCCATTACCTGACCTACTTCGACACCGCGATCACCGAATATTTTCGCGCGCTCGGCTATGACTATCTCGGCGAAGTGGCGCGGACCGGGATCGACTTTCACACCGTGAAGTCGGTCGTCGAATACAAGGCGCCGATCCGGTTCGACGAGGACATCGAGGTCTGCGTGCGGGTCGCGCGGATCGGCCGCTCCTCGATCAACCTTGCGCTCGCGATCTTCGCCAAGGGCTCCGATGACCTTCGCGCTACCGGCGAGATCATCTGGGTCGCGACCGACCAGAAGACGCATCAGTCGGTCGCCGTGACCGAGGACTTGCGGGCGCTGATTGCGAGCCGCGAAAAGGCACTTGCGCGGGGGTAAGCGGACAATCCGAATTGCGCGGATTGAGTCGCAACGGTCCAATCCACGATCGGTGCTAGTGCTTGAGTAGCGCGGGGGCCCAGCGCCAGAGATTGTCGTTGGTGAGATGCGTGCCACCCCACCAGCGATCGATCGGATTGTGGCGGCTGAAGTCCTCCTTATGGGCGAGCACAGCTGCGCCGAATTCAGTGAGCGACAGCCGGCTTCGCTGGTAGGCCTTCATGCGGGCGCGCAAATTCTCGGGCGCGATAACGCGCAGCTCGTCGTCAAGCCCGGCGATCGCGGGCTGCGGGCCGTGCGCGAGCCCTTGAAGCAGCCTCCCGATCTCCATGTCATTGAAGACACCGCGTTGACGAAAGCCGCGAAGGTAGAACAGCCCGTTCGTCCCCATGAAGCCCGCCGCAATCAGTTCGAGCAGTCGCAGTTCGGTCGCGCCAAGTCCCGATGTGCTCCACGGAAGCTCCTGGAGCAGATCAAGCAGCGCCGGCCTCAGCAAGGGAAAGCCGCGGAGGTCTCGATGCAGCGCATCGAAGCAGGCTTCGGGAGTTGTTGTGCGATAGGCCTGCCAGCAGATGCTCGCAGTCTCGAGGTCGGCAGGCCGTATGTTGATCAGCGGCACTTCCTTCCATCCGCGCCATGTCTCGTGCATCATCGACAAATCGAACGCGACCAGGCGCAATTTCAGCTTGGCCGCCATCGCCGGGTAGGCCCGGAAATGATCGAGCAACCAAATCAGCTGCAATTGATCCATTGGGTTCGGATCGAACCAAAGCTCGATAATCTCGTAAGGTTCGCAGAATTCGATCAGTGCGAGATGCCGGCGCGCACGGGCATCCTGAGGCCACTGGCTCTGTGAGCTCCAGTGCGACCAATGTCCGACTGAATCCTGGTCCGACCGTAATCCGAAGTAAGCCTCAAGCTCTCCTGGCGGCGGCAGCGGTCCACCAACAAACCGAAAGCCGGATGTAATAGCGATCTCGGTGAGCCCCGAACGCGCGAGGCTAAGGCCGGACGGGCTGGTCAGGATCAGGCGTTTCATCCGCTCAACTCTCTCGACGCCAGGCACAAAGCGAAACGGGCGCCGAAGACGTCGGCAACTCAACGTCCTCAGCGCCCGCTTCCAGCGAAATGATTGAGCCTTGCGGCTTACTCTTCCGTCGGCTCCTCGCCTTCGGCGTCGCGCTCGGGCGTGCCGGCGAGGATCTGCTCGGAGATCAGGCCGGAGTTCTGCCGGATCGCGGCTTCGATCTTGGCGGTGATGTCGGGATTCGACTTCAGGAATGCCTTGGAATTCTCGCGGCCCTGACCGAGCCGCTGGCTGTCATAGGAGAACCAGGCGCCCGACTTCTCGACGATGCCGGCCTTGACGCCGAGGTCGAGGATCTCGCCCATCTTGGAGACGCCCTCGCCGTACATGATGTCGAACTCGACCTGCTTGAAGGGCGGCGCCAGCTTGTTCTTCACCACCTTGACGCGGGTGGTGTTGCCGACCACCTCGTCGCGCTCCTTGATCGCGCCGATGCGGCGGATGTCGAGGCGGACCGAGGCGTAGAATTTCAGCGCGTTGCCGCCGGTGGTGGTCTCCGGCGAGCCGTACATCACGCCGATCTTCATGCGGATCTGGTTGATGAAGATCACCATGGTGTGGGACTTGTTGATCGAGGCGGTGAGCTTGCGCAGCGCCTGGCTCATCAGGCGCGCCTGCAGGCCCGGCAGCGCATCGCCCATCTCGCCCTCGAGCTCGGCCTTCGGCACCAGCGCCGCAACCGAATCGACCACCAGCACGTCGACCGCGCCGGAGCGCACCAGCGTGTCGCAGATCTCCAGCGCCTGCTCGCCGGTGTCCGGCTGCGAGATCAAGAGCTCGTCGATGTTGACGCCGAGCTTGCGCGCATAGACCGGGTCGAGCGCGTGTTCAGCGTCGATGAAGGCGCAAATGCCGCCCTTCTTCTGGCCTTCCGCCACGGTGTGCAGCGCCAGCGTGGTCTTGCCCGAGGATTCCGGCCCGTAGATTTCGACGACGCGTCCCTTCGGCAGACCGCCGACGCCGAGCGCGATATCGAGCCCGAGCGACCCCGACGACACCGTCTCGACATCCATCGAACGGTCGTTCTTGCCGAGCTTCATCACCGAGCCCTTGCCGAACTGGCGCTCGATCTGGGAGAGCGCGGCTGAGAGGGCCTTGGACTTGTCCATGGAGGATCCTTCGACGATACGCAGTGTAGTGGCGGACATTTGGGATGTGCTCCTTATGGCGGGGATTCGCTAGCGGGACAAACGGGCGATGAGGTCGGGTGGAATGCGTTGTTGATTGGAACCTCGTACCACGTTTGTTCTATGTTCGCAATATGTTCTTTCAGGCCAGAAGGTGCCGGCCCGTTTCCATCCACAATGGCCTGCTTTGATTTTTGGAGTGGCCTGGTTTGGGTTTAACCCCGCCGCAACCAAGGGTTAGCCGATGTTCTCGGTAGGACTACTGAGGAGGCTCTCAGATGTTCTGGCCCCATAACTTCCTGCGGGTCGCGATCTGTTCTCGCGGAATATTTACTGGAACAATCGGCCCGGCAGTGCCCTTATTTGGGGGCCCCCAGCCAGACAGGTAGCCCCCCGACTGCTGGAGGAAAACCCGCCTCCGGGACGGGTTGGCGGCCCCCTGTTGGGGCCGTTTAAAATTCCGTAGTTCTCCGGCCAAGAACAAAGTTCCGGGCCGTACTGCATCTCGCGCCCGAAGTTCCCCTGATAATCAACAGGTTAACCTGACAGGCTCGACCGCGTCAGATAACGGTTGGCACAATCTGCATACTACCTTCGTACCCCTCCTGAGCCCTGGAAAAACTCCGTAGCGTTCGACGGGAAGACTCGGGTTCCGCCAGTGTTCGTAACATTGGCCTGCTCAACCAACGCGGATCGCGCGGCGCTGGACAGGCAACACGGCTGGCGACGGTTCCCTGGCGACGCTGCTGGCGGACGAATCCTTTCCGGAATCCACAACGACGGCTCGAACGGGCGCGGCCTTTCACACGACCTTTTTACGGGTGCTCATTATTACTACAACTAATGGTTTAAATATCGACGACCGCCTTCATTCGCGGAACCGTTACAGATGATCCACAGGGGCATCGAGTTCAGCGTCACCCAGCTGATGGCCGGCGTCTGGAAATGGCGCTTCCAGATCGGCGATCGCGTCTTCACGGGCAAGACCGAAGCAAAGCTCGATCTTCTGGCGATCCGCCGCGTGCAACTGCGGATCGATCGCGAGCTGAACAATCTGGAACGGGAACGGACCCGCGGTAGCAACGGGGACTGAGGCACGGTCTACCGTGCACGCCCCGGTGCCCTGACCGGCTGGCCCTCGCGCTTCGCTCGAAAACGCTTCAATCCGCGCTTGCCAGCCGCCGCATCGTGAACTCGATGTCGCCGCCGGGGAGCTCGCGCCAGCTCTCGACGGCGCTCATATAGGCCGCCTTCGGGTAGCGCTTGAGAAAGTCACGCGCCCTCACGCGGGCCTGATCGCGTGGCAGGCTGAAGGTCTCGCGCAGATAGCCGTCGTCCGGCTTTCGCCGCTCGGCCATCCGGCTGGCGAGATCGCGCGGACGAGACACCATGCCGCAACTCCGGACCAACTGACGACACCCCAATATAGGGGCGGCGGCAGGAGAATCCGAGTCTGCAGGAGACGGATGAAGTCGCCCCGAACGGGCGTTACTGGCTGCGCGGCGCGGCGCTTCCGGGCTGCGCCGAGCTTCCGGTCTTGGTCTTCGGCTTGGCGGGATGGGCGGCCGCCTTCGGCGGATCGCTGCGCACGACGCCCCAGGGATCGGACGATCCCTTGGCATCGGGAATCTTGCTGAGCGAGTCCTTGTAGGCCTTGTCCCTGACCGCGTCCTGCTCCTTCTCCTCCTGGGTCCTGGTCTTGACCTCAGGCATCAGGTTGACGTTCGGCATCTGCGCATAGGCCGGCGCCGACAGCAGCACCGCAACCGCGACTGCGCACAAAACTCTCATGAGTCCGCTCCTTGCATTTTCGTCGCCGGTATATCACCGCAAGAAAGCCGTCGCCAAGCGTGTCTGGCCAAGCGCGCCTGCCCCGGCCCTAGAGCTGGTCTGACTTGCAGGATTTCGGCGACTGCATCCAGTCGTCCCAGACCGGACCGCAGCGCGTGCAACCGCTGAGCGCAAGCCCGATCGCAACCACGCCGCCGAGCAACACCAATTTGCGGAACATGGACGCCCCCACCACTCGCGAGGAGGCGACTGGGCACCGAAACTGGGGCAATTTCAAGCCGGGCACGGCGCTTGCAACGCAGCGCCCGTCGGAACGTAGCGCAAGCGCGCATCGGAACGCAGCGCAGCGCGCGTCGGTTTGACCGGGCGGCCGCGCAAATTACACTGCGCAACAAAGCAGAAAAGGAATCGATCAAATGACTTTGGCGATGAGCTGGGACGAGTGGACGCAGCATGACGGGACGGCGCTCGCAGGGCGCGTCCGGAGCGGCGAGTTGACGCCCCGTGAGCTGGCGTCGCAGGCAGCCAGCGCCGTCGCCAAGGTCGATCCCGCGCTCTCCGGCGTCGTCGAGCTGTTCGACGATGTGATCGCCGACCCCGCGCGCGACGGCGCCGACCTCGACGGCCCGTTCGCCGGCCTGCCCTTCCTGATGAAGGACCTCGGCCCGACCTTGAAGGGGCGGCTGCAGGAGATGGGCTCGCTGATGATGCGCGGCAATCGCGCCGCGGCAGATACCTTCCTGACCGCGAAGATGCGCAAGGCCGGCCTCAATTTGATCGGCCGCACCACGACGCCGGAGTTCGGCGTCTGCAGCTCGGCGGAAAATCCCGCGGTCTACGTCACGCGCAATCCCTGGAACACCGACTACACCACCTGCGGCTCGTCGGCCGGCAGCGCGGCGATGGTCGCCGCCGGCGCCGTGCCGATCGCGCATGCGACCGACGGCGGCGGCTCGATCCGGATTCCCGCCGGGGTCAACGGCAATATCGGCCTGAAAGTCTCGCGCGGCGTGTTCTCACTCGCGCCGCATCTGTCCGATCTCACCGGGCTGGTCTCGATCCAGGGCTGCCAGTCGCGCACGGTGCGCGACACCGCTGGCTTCGTCGATGCCTGCCGGGGACCTGCGCCCGGCGAGTTCATGCCGTTCTGGACTTCGCCCGAGCCATATGCCGCGATGATCGCGCGTGATCCCGGCCGGCTCAGAATCGCGCTGTCGCACACATGGGGCGACTATCGCGCGACGCCGCACATCACAGCCGAGCTCGAGCGGGTCGGACGTTTCCTCGAAGGCCTCGGCCATCAGGTCGATTACGCACTGCCGGCGATCGACTATCGGGAAGCCTTCGCGGCGCAGACCACTTGCTACATCAGCAATTTCGCCGTCGTGATCGGCAACATGCTCGCCGCGCGCGGCCTCGAGCGGCCCCCAGTGGAACTGATCGAGCCGATCAACATCCGCATCTGGGAGCACGGCCGCGACTTCAGCTTCGCCGATCGCGCCCGCATGCAGGCCGTCTTCAACGCCACCTCGCGCGGCTTCGGCGCCTTCTTCGAGGACTGGGACATCATCCTGACGCCGGTCACGGCGCTGCCGACGCCGAAGGTCGGCACCACGGAGTATCTCACCATCTCGGACAATCCGTCGGTGCTGGACTGGTTCGGCAATCTCTGGCGCAACTTCGCCTTCACGCCGCTCGCCAATCTCTGCGGCATCCCCGCGATCTCGCTGCCGCTCGCGACCAACGAGCACGGCCTGCCGCTCGGCATCCAGGCGATCGGAAAGCAAGCGAGTGACGGGCTGTTGCTGCAGCTCGCCGCCCAGATCGAACGGGCGATCGACGGCAAGTGGAATGCGGGCAACACGCCGGCCGTGCATGTCACGCGCAACTAGGCGATAAATGGCAAAACCATCAGCGGAGGAAACGGGACGTCATGCAGCAGGCCGGTGAATTCGGGATCGACGACGCGAAACGCGTGCTCGGCGACGTCTTTGCGCCATGGGTGCAGGACCTCAATCTGGCGATCGAGCAGTTCGACATCGCGCCGCCTGCCGGCAGCGATGCCGATTGGCAGCCCGGCGCCATCCTGCGCATGCCGTTTTCCGAGCGATTGTGCCGCAATGGCGGCATCGTCTGCGGCCAGGCGCTGATGGCGTTCGCCGACACCGCGATGGTGCTCGCCAACCTCGCGGCCAACAAGGGCTATCGGCCGATGACGACGGTCGACCAGACCACGCATTTCATGCGCGCGGTGACGGCGTCCGACGTGCTGGCCGACGCCCGCGTGGTCAGGCTCGGCCGCACCATGAGCTTCGGCCGCGTCACGCTGCTCTCCGCCACCGACAACAAGCCGGTGGCGATGGTATCGAGCGCGTTCGCGATGCTGCCTGGATAGGCCTCTCGCATCAAAGACGGTGTATCTCCTCATCCCCGCGCAAAGGCTTCGCCTTTGTCGCTGGAGGAGCTTGCGCAGCAAGCGTCTCGAAGGACGAGGCCACCAGCCTGGCCTCATGGTTCGCCTGGCGATGCGAAGCATCGTACAGAGACGCGCGTTCCGCGCTCCTCACCATGAGGGTTCAGGCTAATCAAGCTGCAACATTTACTTGCCGAGCTTCTTGCCGCGCATTGAGATGATGGGTTTCTCCTCGCTCTACCCATCCTACGCAACTGTCATCGCCCGGCTTGACCGGGCGATCCAGTACGCCGCGGCCTCTCATTCCATCACCACGGTCTGCGGAATACTGGATCACCCGCATGCGCGGGTGATGACACTGAGCAAGCCGACTAGACCAATCCCGCCATAGCTTGCGTAGCAAGATTTACTTGCCGAGCACGGCCTCCGCGGCGTTGACGATGCTGATGGTCGGATTCTTTCCGCAATAGGTGCCGAACTTCTTGGCGTTCTCGGTAAACACGTCGGTGTCGATGATCGCCTCGTCGGAATCGCCCTTGTACCAGCCGTCCATCCAGACCAGCACCATCTTGATGGTGTCGTCGCCGCCTTCGACGAACTGTTTGCAGGTCATGGTCGAGAGATCGAGGACGGTGGCGCTGGCCGGCGCCGACGACAGAGCGAGCGCGGCGGCAAGCATGATCGAGGCAGTGATCTTCATCGCAATCTCCATGGGCATGATCTGAAATCAACGGGTTCGCCGGAAGCCCGGCGGGTCCGTTCGCGACCTCGTATGCGAAGCATCACGGCGAACGCAAGCGAGACATCGCGCAACTTTGTCTGCACGTCGCTTCAGTGCACGGATTGAGAATTCGTGTTCCTGATTTGTGACGGGTCGCGCTAAAGCGTGATGAGAACAGGGCGTGTACTCGAAAATCCAGTGTATGCGAGCGGATAGCGAGGTCGGTGTCGCTCTCAAAAGCCGACATCAGCAATGCTGTGGTGAATGTCCGCTCAGGGCCAAGAAGCGACCTAAGTCGTGCCGACTAGCGAATTAGACGCGGTCGGTCGCGTCATCGCTAAATCCTGCCAAGCGACCAGAAGGCGAACCAGATCCGTGGCCGAGAACCCATAGGTGTCGGGCAATGCGCAGTTTCGGCCCCCGGTCAACCAAGCGTTAGACTGCTCCAAAAAGCTGAAGACTGGCTTCGCAGATCGAAACACCACCATTTGCCTCCTGCGGGTCGAATAAACCCCAAAGTCGCTGACCTGCGCCCAATAGAAGGCCCTTGTTCGATACAGGTTGGTCACTTCAAAACCTGCCTGATTGAGGCTCAGCGAGCACGCACCAGGTTGAAGAGCAAGTATGCTCACGATGCCGGCAGTA
>NZ_JAQOSR010000077.1:0-39343 GCF_046718885.1 Bradyrhizobium sp. UFLA01-814
AGGATCGACATGCCCTGCTCCTCATTGACGCGGCGGATGATGGTGAAGATCTCCTTCACCAGGATCGGCGACAGCCCGAGCGACGGCTCATCGAGCAGCAGCAGCGTCGGCCGGTTCATCAGCGCCCGCCCGATCGCCAGCATCTGCTGCTCGCCGCCCGAAAGCTGCCCGGCCGGCTGGCCGAGCCGCTCCCTCAGCCGTGGAAAATAGCCGTAGACGCGCTCGAGGTCCTGCGCCACACCGTCGCGGTCCTTGCGCAGATAGGCGCCCATCATCAGGTTTTCGCGCACCGACAGGAACGGAAACACCTCGCGCCCCTCCGGCACGTGGCTGAGGCCGAGCCGCACGATCCGATCGGCCTCCATGCGCTGGATCGGCTTGCCGAGGAATTCGATCGAGCCCTTCTGCGGGTCGAGGATGCCGGAGATCGTCTTCAAGACCGTGGTCTTGCCAGCACCATTGGCGCCGAGCAGCGTCACGATCCGGCCGCGCGGCACCTCGAGGCTGATGCCGCGGATCGCCATGATCGGCCCGTAATAGCTTTCGATGTTGGAAAGTTTCAGGATGATGTCCGCTGTGCTCATGGCATCATCCTCATGCGCCGAGATACGCTGCGACGACGTCGGGATGGTGCTGCACCTCGGACGGCGAGCCCATCGCCAGCACGCGGCCGTAGTTCAGCGCGATGACGCGGTCGGAGACTCGGTTGACCAGCGTCATGTCGTGCTCGACCATCAGCACCGTGATGCCGAGCTCGCTCTTCATGTCGCGGATCCAGAACGACATGTCGTCGGTCTCCTCGACATTGAGTCCGGAGGACGGCTCGTCGAGCAGGATCAGCTTCGGCTCCGAGCACAGCGCCCGCGCCAGCTCGATCACCTTGCGCACGCCGTAAGGCAGTCCCGAGATCAGCTTGTCGCGGTAGGGCTCGAGATCGAGAAACTCGATCACCTGCTCGACGCGGCGGCGATGCGCCTTCTCGCCGGCGCGAACGCTCGGCAGGAACAATAGCTCCTGCCAGAGCCGGGTGGTGGAATGGCGATGGCGGCCGACCAGGAGATTGCTCAGCACGGTCGCGTTCTCGAACAGCTCGATGTTCTGGAAGGTGCGCGCGATGCCGAGCTTCGCGATGTCGTAGGCCGGCTCCTGGGTGATGTCCTGATCCTCGAAGAAGATCTTGCCGGAGGTCGGCGGGTAGATCCGCGAGATCAGGTTGAAGATCGAGCTTTTGCCGGCGCCGTTGGGCCCGATGATCGAGAGGATCTCGCCCTTCTCGACCGCGAAGCTGACCGCATCGACCGCCTTGAGGCCCCCGAAATGCAGCGACAGGTTCTCGGCGCGGAAATAGCTCATCTGTTCCGCTCCGATTTCACGTAGATCTTCTGCCGCTTGAAGGTCGCGCGCTTGTAGAGCGGGAACAGCTGGAAGAAGAGCTTGATCTTGAGCCAGCGGCCGTAGAGTCCGAGCGGCTCAAACAGCACGAACAGCACGATGATGATGCCGTAGATCGCACCCTTCAGTCCGTTGGCGGAGGCGAAGGCTGCGACCGCGTCCTGGATGTGGCCCGCGCGCTCGGTGCCGGCGCCGAGGGTCGCCGCAACGCCGCCGATCACGCCGGGCATGTCGTCCTTCAGATAGGTCAGGAACGGATCGATCATGACCAGGAAGATCGCGCCCAGCACCGCGCCGTGCAGGCTGAACGTGCCGCCGATCAGGATCACGATGATGAACTCGATCGAGAGCTGCAGCGTGAACATCTCGGGCGAGATGAAGGACAGCTTGTGCGCGAACAGCACGCCGGCAAAGCCGGTGATCGCCGCCGAGATCGCGAACGACTTCACCTTGTAGAGCGCGACATTGATGCCCATGCTGCGCGCCGCGGTCTCGCTGTCGCGGATCGCGACGAAGGCGCGCCCGGTCGGCGAGCGCAGCAGATTGAGCGTGCCGACGATGGTCAGCACCAGCACCGCAAGGCAGAGATAATAGAAGGTCGGGCCATCGCGCGACACCGTGGTGCCGAGCAGCTGCATGGTCTTGACCCGCATGCCCTCATTGCCGTTGGTGACGCTTTCCCAGCGCGCCAGGATCTCCTCGACGATGAACGCAAAGGAGATCGTCGCGATCACCAGATAGATGCCCTGCAGCCGCAGCGCCGGAAATCCGACCAGCGCGCCAACCACGCCGGTCAACAGCCCCGCAGCGAGGAAGTAGACCGGGAACGGCACATTGAACTGCTGCAGATAGGCCGCGGTGTAGGCGCCGATCGCCAGAAACGCGGCATGGCCGAGCGAGGCCTGTCCGGTGAAGCCGGTCAGGATCAGGAGCCCGACGCCGACGGTCGCGTAGATGCAGACGAAGACCAGCTGGCTCATCAGATAGCTTGAGAGCACGTAGGGCGCGATCAGCAGCACCGCCAGCAACAGGCCGTAGGAATAGATGTAGCCCGAATGCGGGAACAGCTTGATGTCGTCTTCGTAATCGGTCTTGAAGAGAAACCGCATGTGTTGCTCCTCAGACTTTCTTGCGAACATGAAGGCCGAACAGGCCCTCGGGCTTGAGCAGCAGCACCGCGAGCAGCACGATGTAGGGCGCGACGTCCTTCCATCCCTGCGGCAAATAGAAGCCGGCCATGCTCTCGATCACGCCGATCAGGACGCCGCCGACCACGGCGCCCGGGATCGAGCCGAAGCCGCCGAGCACCGCGGCCGGAAACGCCTTCAACCCCAGCACCAGGCCGACATTGGAATGAATGAAGGTGATCGGCGCCAGCAGCACGCCGGCGCAGGTCGCGACCGCGGCCGAGATCGCCCAGACGATCGAGACCACACGCTTGACCGGAATGCCCATGTAATAGGCAGCCAGCATGTTCTCGGAGCTGGCGCGCATCGCGGTGCCGAGCGTGGTGCGGTTGAAGAACAGATAGAGCAGCGCGCACAGGATGATGGTCGCCGCGATCACCGACAGCTTGTCGTAGGCTAGCACCAGGCTGCCGATCCGCAGGACGCCCTGGCTGAACGGCGTTTCGATCTTGAAGTCGTCGGTGCCCCAGATCATGCCGGAGATCGAGCGCAGGAAATAGCCGAGCCCGATCGTCGCCATGATGATGGAGAACTGTGGATAGCCGAGGATCGGCCGCACCACGAGCCGCTCGGCCAGCATGCCGAACAGCGCCATGCAGATCACCGCGCCGGCGAACCCGACCCAGTAATTCAGCCCAAGCATGCCGATGAAGGTGAAGGCAAAAAAGCCGCCCAGCATCATCAAATCGCCTTGCGCGAAATTGACGACCTCAGTTGCCTTGTAGACCAGCACGAAGCCGAGCGCGATCAGGCCGTAAACGCAGCCGAGCGCGATGCCGCTGACGAGTTGCTGAACAAAGTCCAGCATCGTTCCCTCCCCGATGCCCGGCGATTCTTATCCGATCGCTCGTTGCATCCCGCCCTCACGCCCTTGTGTCTGGAGCGCTGAAAGCCGCCTATGTCCGCCCCGATTGAGCCAAAAGGCTCGATCCCTGTCAACAAACCGCTGATGTCGCTGTATCATCACATTTGCGGAGATTTGCCGCAGCACGGACTAATACGGATATCGCCTTTGATTTGCCCCGTGCGATTCACTGCACCGAAACGGTTTTTGTCCAAAGCTTGCGCAACCGACGAGCGAAATTCCGGATCGCCACCACGCCATGACACCTGAACTGTCCGCACTCGCCGTGCGAGGGTTAACCAAGCGTTTTGACCGCCCGGCGGTCGACGCGCTCGATCTCACGATCCGTGTCGGCGAATTCTATGCGCTGCTCGGGCCGAACGGCGCCGGCAAGACCACGACGCTGCGCATGGTGGCGGGGCTATTGCGGCCCGATGCCGGCTCGGTGTCGATCCTCGGCATCGACGCGCTCGCCGATCCGGTCGCCGCCAAGCAGATCATGGCCTGGGTGTCCGACGAGCCGATGATCTACGACAAGCTGACGCCGCTGGAATATCTCGAATTCGTCGCCGGCCTGTGGGGCATCGATCCGCGCACCTCGGAGAGCTCGGCGCGCGATCTCCTGATGTCGCTCGGGCTCGAGCCGCATCTCAACGAGCGCTGCGAAGGCTTCTCCAAGGGCATGCGCCAGAAGGTGGCGCTCGCCGGCGCGCTGGTGCACGATCCCCGCCTGATCATTCTCGACGAGCCGCTGACCGGCCTCGACGCGCTGTCGGCGCGTCACGTCAAGGGGCTGCTGCAGGAGCGCGTCCGCGCCGGCTGCACCGTGATCATGACGACCCACATTCTCGAAGTCGCCGAGCGGATGGCCGATCGGATCGGCGTGATCGCGGCCGGCAGGCTGATCGCCGAGGGCACGCTGGCCGAGCTGCGCGAGCAGAACGGCCGCAACGACACCACCCTCGAGGATATGTTCATCGCGCTGGTCGATACCGAAGCGGCGGCCGCGTGAGCTCGGTCGCCCACCTCACCTGGTTCGCGCGCCACGAATTCCGCCTGGCTTGGCGCGAATGGCTGGCGATGATGACCGGCGGCCGGCGCCGGCGCAATCGCGCCGTGATCGGCCTCCTGATCTTCGCGGCGATCCTGCATCTGCCGGCTTATGCCGTGGTCAACCGCTATGCCGACCTGCGGTTTCCGCTCGACCCGTCCTCGCTGATCGTGCTGACCGCGACGATCTTCCTGGCCTGGGCGCTGATGCTCTCGCAGGCGATCGAGTCGGTGACGCGCGTGTTCTACGCCCGCGCCGATCTCGATCTGATCATGTCGTCGCCGGCAAAACTCACCAACATCTTCTCGATCCGGAGCGCCGCGATCGCGCTGACGGTGAGCAGCATGGCGCTCTTGCTGTCGACGCCGTTCATCGACGTGCTGGTCTATCTCGGCGGCCCGCGCTGGCTCGCCGGCTTCGGCGTCGTCCTTGCGATCGGGCTGTCGGCGGCAGCCACCGCGATCGCCGTCACCGCGTTCCTGTTCCGCCTGATCGGACCGAGCCGGACGCGGCTGGTGGCGCAGGTCGTCTCCGCCATGATCGGCGCCGGCTTTGTCATCGCGCTGCAGGTCGTGGCCGTGCTGTCCTACGGCACGCTGTCGCGCTTTGCCTTTCTGACCTCGGAAACCGCGGCGCGAATTGCCCCCGCTCCCGACAGCCTGCTGTGGTGGCCGGCACGGGCATCGCTCGGCGAGCTCGAAATCATGATGCTGTTGCTCGCCGCGGCGCTCGTGATGCTCGGCGGCGTGATGGCGATATTCGCACCGCGGTTCGCGGATACGGTCGCCAGCGTCGCCGCCAATCCGGCTGCGGTGACGCGGGGACGCGCCCGCGCTTTCCGGGCGGGCTCGCGGCAGCAGGCGCTGCGGCGCAAGGAATTCTTGCTGCTGCGCCGCGATCCGTGGCTGCTGTCGCAGAGCCTGATGCAGATGCTCTATCTGCTGCCGCCGGCGCTGATGCTGTGGCGAAGCTTCTCCGGCACGTCGACCGCGATCGTGCTGATTACGCCCGTCATCGTCATGGCCGCGGGCCAGCTCGCCGGCGGGCTCGCCTGGCTGACCATCTCCGGCGAGGACGCGCCCGATCTGGTGGCGACCGCGCCGCTGCCGCCGTCACGCGTGACCCGCGCCAAGGTCGAGGTGGTCCTGTTCGCAATCGCCGTGGTCTTCGCCCCGCTGGTGGCCGCGCTGGCGTTTGCCTCGCCAGGGCAGGCCGCGGTCACAGCGATCGCGATCATCATCGCGACCGCATCCGCCGCCGCCGTCCAGCTCTGGTTCCGGGCACAGGCCAAGCGCAGCCAATTCCGCCGGCGTCAGACCTCCTCCCGCATCGCCACTTTCGCGGAAGCCTTCTCCTCGATCGGCTGGGCCGCAACCACGGCGCTGGCCCTGACAATCCCGACGGCCGCTCTGGTCAGCGGCATTCTGACGCTGCTGACGCTTGCCATCGCCTGGAAGATCAGCCCGCGGCGCGCGTAAGATTTAACCCTTCACCAGCTCCATCACCGCCGCGGCAAACGCCTCCGGCGCTTCCTGCGGCAGATTGTGGCCGGCGCCCGGGATCACGCGATAGGCCCGGCGGGCCGTGTATTTAGCCGCGCTGGCGCTGCCGTCGCCGGCAGCTGTAACCCCGTCATCGCCGCCGTCGAGCGTGATGGTGGGGACCGTGATCACCGGCAGCGCGGCCAACCGCCGCTGCAAATCCACATATTGCGGATCCCCATCGACAACGCCGTAGCGGTGCCGATAACTGTGGATCACCACGTCGACATAATCAGGATTGTCGAACGCGACCGCAGTCCGCTCGAAGCAGGCGTCATCGAACGCCCAGCTCGGCGACCATTGCGTCCACAGGATCTTGGCGATGCCGCGCCGGTTGGCGGCGAGCCCCGCCCGCCCTCGCTCGAGCTGGAAGTAGTACTGATACCACAGCGCCACCTCGCGATCCGGCGGCGCCGGCACCATTGCATGCGCGATGTCCTGGATCATGTAGCCGTTGGTGCAGACGAGTCCGATGCATCTTTCCGGCCACAGCGCCGCACCGATCGATGCGGCGCGGCCGCCCCAGTCATAGCCGGCGAACACCGCGCGCTCGATGCCGAGCGCGTCCATCAGCGCCATCATGTCGGCGCCGACCGCCGCCTGCTCGCCCGAGCGTGGCGTCGCCTTGTCGCGGAAGGTCGTCGGTCCGTAGCCGCGCAGATAGGGCACGATGACCCGACAGCCTTGCGCCGCCAGCGGGGGCGCGACGTCCACATAGGAGTGGATGTCGTAGGGGAAGCCGTGCATCAGCATCACGGCCGGCCCATCGGATGGGCCCGCTTCGCAATAAACGATGCTGAGCACACCGGCGTCGACCTGCCGTAACGGCTCGAGCCGTTTGGTCGAAGGCGCGCGCTGCGATGAGACGTTATCAGTCACGCAGAACTCCCTTATCTCGGTTTGCGCGGCATCCTAGCGTGTCCCGACGCAATAATCGCCGGCTCATATTGCAGCCCGCGCCATGGAGCGATGCACGGGCCTCATCATGACGGCGCGCCAATTGCGCGCTAATCTTCCGTCCGCGGATGCCGCCGCAGACGGAACAGGTCATGCTGAGATTGCTCGCCGCGCTCGTCTTGCTGGGAACGTTCACCAGCCACGCCTTCGCGCAGGATGCCCCGCGCAGCGAATGCATGGCGATGGCAAATGCGCCGCCGCGCGCCGTCCCGGTGAACTACCGGCGCGTCGCAGCCAAAGCCGACGAGGTCGCGATCACCTATGCCGGCCATTCGACCTATTACATCGACACGCCGGGCGGCATCCGGATCGCGACCGACTATAACGGCGTCTATCGGACCGGGCGGCTGCCCGACGTCGCGACCATGAACCGGGCCCACGCGACCCATTACACGCTGTTTCCCGATCCCAAGATTCCCCACGTGCTGCATGGCTGGGGCGAGAACGGCCAGGCCGCGCATTACGCTGAGCGCATCGGCGACGTCTATATCCGCAATGTCACCACCGACATCCGCCGCTACTGGGGCGAAGACTCCGGCGGCGAGATGATCAAGGACGGCAATTCGATCTTCATCTTCGAGGTCGCCGGCCTCTGCATCGGCCATCTCGGCCACCTCCACGTCAAGCTCGACGACAACCATTTCGCCACGATCGGCCGGCTCGACATCGTGATGGTGCCGATCGACGGCACCTATACAATGTCGCTCGACGGCATCTCCGAGATCACCAGGCGATTGCGCGCCGCCGTCGTGCTGCCGATGCACCGCTTCGCTACCCCGCTCGACGAGTTCATGCGCCTGATCGGCCAGCAGTTCCAGATCGATCGCCACGGCGGCGAGCGCACCCTGCGGATCTCGCGCGACACCCTGCCGGCGACGCCGACGGTGATCATCCTCGACGGGGTGTGAGGCTCACGTCGTCATTCTTCCACCGCTTGGCTGCGCTGGTAATGCCGGCGCGATTTGGCGAGATTGCCGCAATCGCCCATCGAGCACCACCGCCGGTTCTGGGCGCGACTCTCGTCGACGAACAACCAGCCGCAGCCCCGCTCGTCCTGGCACTGCTTCACCCGCTCGGCACGGGGGCCGGTCAGAAGGCTCACCGCCGACCACGCGATCGGCTTCAACAGCGCGTCGGGTGTGACCTTCCCGGCGGTCGGCAGCCACCGCAGGGTGTCGCCGACGGTTCCGAGCGCAACACCACCCGATCCAGTTCCGAGAGACCGGTTGAGATCGGCCACCGCTGTCGGATCGGCCCGGCCACCCACGATGCGAGCAACAAATAACTTGTAGAGCGCCTCGCGCAGGCCATGCGCCGCATTCAGAAAGGTATCTGCCTCACGCGGTGAGGATTTCCATCGCGCCCTGAGCTGCGCGGCGATCCGGCGGTCCGCCAGTTCGGCATCGAGCAGCCATTTCAGGATGGAATCCGAGGTTGCGATCCGGTCCTCAACCAGGTCGCGGAGACGCCATGCGACGGTATTGACGAACTTGATGCTGAGCTCTTCCCGGGACGACGCCTCAGGCGAAGGAACACGCGACATGGTCCAGCAACTCCTCCGGAACGCATAACCCCTTAACGGGTTGGATTTGACAACCCATTAAGGGGTTAGAATCTAGCTCGGGAGCCTCGCATGTCCAAGCGCCTTTTGATTGTCGGCGCGTTCGCCGCCATCTATCTGCTTTGGGGTTCCACCTACTTCGCGATCGCGCTCGGCTTGAAGTCGATCCCGCCGTTCCTGCTGATGGGCCTTCGCTCGCTCGGCGGCGGCCTGATCCTGATTGCGCTGAACGGGGCGGACGTCACGCGCGTTTCGCGGTGGAACTGGCTGACCGCCGCGCTCTGCGGCGTGCTGTTCTTCGTCGGCTGCCATGGTGTTCTCGCTTATGCCCAGCAATCGGTTCCGTCCGGCATCGCTGCGATCATGCTGGCCACGATTCCGTTCTGGGTGTTGCTCATCGATTTCCTGTATCCGCAAACCCGGCGTCCCGCGACCATGACGCTGGTCGCATTGCTGCCCGGCCTTGCTGGTGTTGCAATCGTGGGCTGGCAATCGGCCGGACAGGGCCATTTCAGCATCCTCCCCATTCTGCTGTTGCTCGCTGCGGCGTTCTCCTGGGCGGTGGGCACGGTGCTGTCGCGTCGGACTTCGGATCATGGCTCGCCAACATTGTCGTCAGGCATGCAGCTGTCGATCGGCGGCGCGGTCCTGTTTGCGATCAGTGTTGCGTCCGGTGAACTGGAAGGCTTCTCGCCGCGCGACGTTTCGGCGCCCTCGCTCGCGGCGGTGATCTATCTCGCCATCGCCGGCAGCGTCATCGGCTTCACGGCCTTTCGCTGGCTGCTCGACAATGTGTCGACGTTCATGGTCTCGACCTACATCTTCGTCAACCCGATCATCGCCGTGCTGCTCGGCACGCTGATTCTGGGCGAGCCGTTTTCCGTCACGATGTTGTTTGGGGCGCTTCTCGTCATCGCCTCGGTCATCATCGCCTGGCGCGCCGAGCAGGCATCGCCGGCGTCGGCGAGGCAACCTCAGTCGATGACATGGTCGCGACCGGCAATGCGGTCGGGTTGACCGGCACGCGCAGACATACGCAAGCTTCCTCAGGCAGAGGCCCGGGTTTGACGCGCTCCGCCGCGGCTCGTTATCCTCCCCACAGCCGACATCGTATCGGCGGCCGACAAGAGCAAGAACAGGGAGTATCATCCATGGCCAGCACTCTGCCCGCCTCCGCCAGCGGGCTCTATGCCAACCCGCGCGAAGACTGGCTCGCCCAATACACTGAAGAGATCATCGATCCGGCCCGGCCGATCGTCGATCCGCATCACCATCTCTGGGATCGCGGGGGCTTGCGCTATCTGATCGAGGAAATGCGCGACGACATTGCCTGGGGCCACAACATCGTGGCCACCGTCTATGTCGATTGCCGGTCGATGTACCGCGCCGACGGGCCGGAGGCGTTCCGTCCGGTTGGCGAGGTCGAGTTTGCCAACGGCGTCGCGGCGATGGCGGCGAGCGGCGGCTACGGCAAGGCGGCGATCTGCGCCGGCATCGTCAGCCACGTTAATCTTCTGATCGGCGATCAGGCCAAGGCGGTGCTGGAGGCGCAGATTGCCGCCGGCAACGGCCGGTTCCGCGGCATCCGCCACTCCTCGGCCTGGGACGAGGATCCCAACGTCGCCCACATGTACGCGAACCGGCCGAAGGGCATTCTGCTGGACTCCACCTTTCGTAGGGGATTCGCCTGCCTGGCGCCGCTCGGCCTCAGCTTCGATGCCTGGTTGTTCCACCCGCAGATCGGCGAACTGACCGACCTCGCCCGCGCCTTTCCCGATACCAGGATCGTGCTCGACCATTGCGGCGGCCCGGTCGGCACCGGCCGCTTCGCCGGCAAGCGCGCGGAGACCTTTCCGGTCTGGAAGGCGTCGATCCAGGAGATCGCCCAATGCCCGAATGTCGTCGTCAAGCTCGGCGGGCTGGCGATGTGCCTGCTCGGCTACGACTTCCACCTCCGCCCCAGGCCGCCCTCGTCGGAGGAACTCGCCGCCGCCTGGCGGCCTTATATCGAGACCTGCATCGAGGCGTTCGGTCCGGACCGTTGCATGTTCGAGAGCAACTTCCCACCTGATAAGGGGCAATGCAGCTACCAGGTCATCTTCAACACCTTTAAACGGCTTGCATCACAATATAGCGAAGCCGAAAAGACGGCGTTGTTCTTGAAGACGGCAAAGGATGTCTATCGGCTCGATATCGGGTAAACTCTCGACTCATGGATGACGGCATCACCATCCGGCCGCTTCGAGAGGCTGATGCGGAAGCGGTGGTCGAACTTTACGCAAAGGCAGCCGCGGTGGAACCGCGGCTAGGCCCTGTCACGCTGCCGCAATGGGATCAGTTCCTGAAGCTGCCGCAGAACCGCGGCGGGCGCGACTTTCGTGTTGCCGAGCGCGATGGCGTGCCCTGCGGCCTCGCCGAGTCGTCGTTGCGCGACCAGGGCGCGCATCATTCCCGGTTCCTCAAGATCGTCGTGGCGCCCGAGATGCGGCGCCACCGGATTGGCCTCGCACTGTTCGACCACCTGCTTGCGATCGACACCGATCCCGATCTCACCGTGCAGACGCTGGTGAGCAGCGACTGGCCCGCCGGAATGGCCTTCGTTGCTGCCTTCGGCTTTGTTCATGTCGAGTCCGAGATCGGGATGAAGTGCGTCGAGCCGCTGCAGCCGGCGCGCACGCTCGCGGCCGCGCGCGCCACCATCGAGCAGGTCAGCGACGTCACCGCCTGCGCGGGCGAGGTCGCGCGCATCCACAATGCCGCCTATGCCTCGGACGCCGCCTTCCGCCTGTATTCGCCGGAGGAGATGGCGCAGGTCCTGACCGAGAGCGAAGTCTGGATCGCGTCCGAGGATGGACAGATGTCGGGCTTCTGCCTGACCGAGCCGGAGCGGAACTCGATGTGGATCGAGTCGGTCGCCGTCGACCCGGTGCGGCAGGGGCGCGGACTCGGCCAGCTGCTGGTGTATCGCGTGCTGGCTGCACACGACGTCTCGGTCGAGCACCCCTGCTGGCTCAACGTCTCGAGCCGCAACGCTCCCGCGCTGAAGATCTATCGCCGGCTCGGCTTCCGGCCGCAGCACGAGACCTGCCGCTTCAGCGCCCCGCGAGGCGAACTGATCGCCGCGCGGGAGCGGCGGTTTCGCTAGTCACAGTCCGGCGGCGCAAACCTATCCCCGTCACCCTGAGGCGCGAGCGGAGCGAGCCTCGAAGGGCGAACGGCCGGGCTCTCTCCACACCCGCGAGATGCGGGCCGTGCATCCTTCGAGGCGCGCAAGAGCGCGCACCTCAGGATGACGGAACCAAGCTCGAGAGGACGGGGTGAGCGGGCCCCTTACGCCCACTCGCCCTTGCGGAACACCGGCACGCTGCGGCCGTCGGCGTGGATGCCGTCGATGTCGGTGTGGGCGGAGCCGATCATCCAGTCGATATGGATCAGGCTCTTGTTGCCGCCCTGCTCGGCGATCTGCTGCGGCGTCAGCTTGTCGCCATTAACGAAGCATTTCGAGTAGCACTGGCCGAGCGCGATGTGCGAGGCGGCGTTCTCGTCGAACAGCGTGTTGAAGAACAGCAGCCCACTCTTCGAAATCGGCGAGGAGTGCGGCACTAGCGCGACCTCGCCTAGGCGGCGCGCGCCCTCGTCGGTGTCGAGCACCTTCTTCAGCACTTCCTCGCCGCGCGAGGCCTTGGCCTCGACGATGCGGCCTTCCTCGAACTTGACCGAGATATTGTCGATCAGCGTGCCCTGATAGGACAGCGGCTTGGAGCTGACGACGTGGCCGCTGACGCGGCGGCAGTGCGGGGTGGTGAAGACTTCCTCGGTCGGGATGTTGGCATTGCAGACGATGCCGTTCTTGGCGGTCGACGCACCGCCCTCCCATTCATGACCGTCGGCGAGGCCAATCGTGAGGTCCATGCCGGGTCCGGAATATTTCAGCGCGTGGAAGCGCTGGCCGTTCAGCCATTCGGTGCGCTCGCGGAGCTTCGCATTGTGCTGTGCCCAGGCGGCGACGGCGCCGTCCTGATCGACCCGGGAGGCGGAGAAGATTGCATCGGCAAGCTTGGCCACCGCGACGTCCTCGGCATCGTCGGGGAACACCTGCTTGGCCCAGGACGTGCTCGGATAGGCGATGATGTTCCAGTTGGTGTCGAAATTGACGATCTTCTCCAGTGCCGGCTGGTAGGCGATCGAATTGGCCTTGCTGGCGCGCGCCACCTTGGCCGGATCTTCGCCCGACAACAGCATCGGGTTGTCGCCGACGATCGCAAGGCGCGCGGTGTTGGCGCCGAACGCCTTCGCCATGCCCTCATAGAGCCAGCTTGCGGCACGATCGAAACTCGCATCGCTGGCGTAACGGTAGCGCGCCAGCGTGAGCTCTTCGTCCGAGAAGAACGGGGTCACGAGACCAGCACCGGCCTTGTAGGCATGCTCCACCACCCGCCGCACCAGCGGCATCGCCGCGGCAGGCGCCGTCAGCAAGAGATCCTGGCCCGGCTGCAGCTGCAGGCCGACCTTGATCGCGACTTCGGCGAGCCGATCGAGTTTCACGGGATCGATCGAGGCGGAAAGGTTGCGTTGATGTGCGGTCATGAAGCGCCGTGTCGTTTGAGGAACTCTCGGGATTCGTAGTCCAATTCGATCCGCATCCGCAAGGTTCCCGGCCGCCGCGCTCGATCACGCGACGGCGAGCAATTGCCTCGAATTTTACCGCTTCACCGAGGCCAGCACCCGGTCGACCATCTCGGGCGCGAGGCCGAGATAGTTTTTCGGCGCGGTGAGGCGGTCGATCGTCGCCCGATCGATCCGGCTGGCGACGCGATCATCCGCGGCCAGCGCCTCGGCCAGCGTCAGGCCCTTGTCGTTGGCGACGCGGCAGGCGTCATAGACCACGTCATGCGCCTCCTGCCGGCCGATCGCGGGCGCGAGGCCCATCATCACGGCTTCGGCCACGATCAGCCCGCGGCTGATGTCGAGATTGTCGGCCATCCGCCGCTCGTCGACGATCAGGCCGCCAAGCGCGAACCTCGCTTGATGCAGCGCGCCCGCGGTCAGCACGAAGCTTTCCGGGATCGCCATCCATTCGGCGTGCCACGGACCGGTGGCGCGCTCGAAATCCTGCACCATCGCATCCAGCATCAGGCCGGCATGCTGGCGCACCGCCTTGGCGGCGGCGAGCATCAACTCCGACGAGATCGGGTTGCGCTTCTGCGGCATGGTCGAGGACGCGCCGCGCCCCTTCACGAACGGCTCGTAGACCTCGGCGAACTCGGTCGACGCCATGATCATGATGTCGAGCGCGATCTTGCCGAGCGTTCCCGTGACCAGCGCGAGGAAATTCACCACTTCCGCCAGACCGTCGCGGGCAACATGCCAGGTGGAGACGGGCACGCCGAGGCCGAGCTCTTCGCACAGCGCCTGCTGGACCTCGAAACCCTTGTCACCCAACGAGGCCAGCGTGCCGGCGGCGCCGGCGAACTGGCCGACCAGCACGCGCGGCTTCAGCTCCACGAGCCGCGCGGCGTGGCGATCGAAGGCGGCGAGCCAGATCGCGGTCTTGTAGCCGAAGGTCACCGGCAGCGCCTGCTGCAGATGGGTGCGCCCGGCCATCGGCGTGTCGCGGTATCGCTTCGAGAGATCAGCCAGGATGCCGCGCAGCGCGGCGATGTCGTCCTCGATGATCTTCAGGCCATCGCGCAGCTGCAGCACCACGGCGGTGTCCATGATGTCCTGCGTGGTCGCGCCCCAATGGACATAGCGGCCGGCCTCGCCGCATTGCTTCGCCATCTGATGCACTAGCGGCAGGATCGGATAGCCGACCACGTCGGTCTCCTGCCGCAGCAGATCGAAATCGAATGTGGCGACATCGGTCCGTTTTGCGATCTCCGCGGCGGCTTCCGCCGGGATCACACCGCAGCGCGCTTCGGCCCTTGCCAGCGCGACTTCGACCTCGGCGTAGCGCTCGATCAGCCGCAGGTCGGAAAACACCCCGCGCATCTCGTGCGTGCCGAAGGCATCGCGAAACAATACGGAATCGAGCACGGTGGTCGAGGTCGGGAAGGCGGACATGGGCAGATCCTGTTGCCGGTCGCGGTCGGCAACGTCCCTATCACGGCAGGGGCTTGTACCCTACCCCTCAGGCGGCACCTCGCCGAACACCTCGGCTGCGATCTTGCTGGTCTCGATCGCGGCCGGAATGCCGCAATACATCGCGACCAGCAGCAGCACGTCCTGCACCTGCGCGGCGGTGCAGCCATTGGCCAGCGCACCCTTGGCATGGACGCGGAACTCGGCCGGCTTGCTGCTCGCCGCGGTGATGCCGAGCATCACGAGGCTGCGGATCTGGTCGGACAACCCGCTGCGCTCCCAGACGTCGCCATAGACATAGGCGTTGATGATGTCTTGCAGCGGCGTGCCGAAATCGCCGGCAGCGGCCATCCGCTTGGCGACATCGACCTCGCCGAACATCTTCTGGCGCCGGCGCAGTCCGCGCGCATGGAGATCGCTGATGTCCACCATCGTCGTCGGGCTCCCTGAGTGGACTATTTATACGGATAAATATGATGCACTTCAACATTCCGACAGGCCTGACGCTTGCCTTTCTGATGTATTTGTCCGTATAAATTTGCAAAAGCAGACACGGGAGGGGACCGGGATGAAGTTACGGCTGGGGCTGCTCGTCGTCCTGCTTGCGACGCTTCCGGTCCTGCCGGCTTTCGCCGCCGACGATTTTCCGCAACGGCCGCTCAAGATCATCGTGCCCTTCCCGGCCGGCGCCGGTCCCGACAGTGTCGCGCGGCTGGTCGGCCAGCATCTGCAGGACGCGTTCGGCCAGACCGTGCTGATCGAGAACCGCGCCGGCGCGCTCGGCAGCATCGGCGCCCAGGAGGTTGCCCGCAGCGCGCCCGACGGCTACACGCTGTTGATGGGCACCAACACCACCCATGCCAGCAATGTCGCGACGCTGAAGAGCCTGCCCTACGACCCGGTGAAGGACTTTGCACCCGTGATCCGCACCACCACGACGGCGATGGTGCTGCTGGTCAATCCGAAGCTCGCGGCCAGGGACCTGCCGCAGTTCCTCAGCTACGCCAAGGCCAATCCCAATTTGACCGCGGGCTACGGCTCCGGTGCCTCGCAGATCTCGATCGCCCAGCTGCAATCGCGCGGCGGCCTGTCGCTGATCGCGGCGTCCTATCGCGGCGTGCCGCAGGCAATGACCGACGTGATGGCGGGGGTGATCGATCTCACCTTCGGCGACTTCTCGGTCGCGATCCCGCAGATGCAGGGCGGCACCTTGCGCGGCATCGCCGTGACGTCGGCGACCCGCAACGAGCTGACGCCCGGCCTGCCCGCACTCGCCGAAGCGATGCCGGGCTTCGAGGCCACGATCTGGTACGGCCTGTTCGCGCCCGCCGGCACGCCGGAACCGGTGGTAAGCAAGCTCTACGCCGAGTGTGCGAAATACCTCGCGATGCCGGAGACGAGGAAGAAGCTCGCCGATGTCGGCGTGATGGTGGCGCCGCTGGCGCCGGCCGAGTTCGGCGCCTTCGTCAGGAGCGAGGTCGTGCGCTGGTCGGCGGAGGTCAAGGCGGCCGGCATCCAGCCGCAATAAAGCGAGGCGACGTCGCATCATGGCTCGCGAGACACCTGTTGGCATGATTGGCCTGGGGCTGATGGGATCGGCGCTCTCCGCGCGGCTGATCGACGCCGGCATCGGGGTGATCGGCTTCGACATCGACGCCGCAAAGACGGATGGTCTGAGAGCCAGCGGCGCCGAGTTCGCGGCGTTCGCCGCCGACGTCGCGGCGCGCTGCCGGACCATCGTCATCGCGGTGTATGACGCGGCCCAGGTCAGGACGTTGCTGCCGGACCTCGCCAACGCGACGCCGCCGCCGCGCGTCATCTGCACCACCACCTGCGCGCCGGGTGAGATCGTGGCAATCGCCGAATTCGCCTCCCGCTCGCACCTCGCCTTTATCGAAGCGCCGATCTCGGGGACCAGCGCCGAGGTGCGTGCGGGCACCGCCACCGCGCTGGTCGCCGGCGATGCCGACGTCATCGACGCCGCCGCGGCGACGCTCGATATCCTCTGCCCGCAGCGGATCAATGTCGGCGCGGTCGGCAATGCCAGCCGCACCAAGCTCGCCATCAACCTCATCCTGCAGAACAACCGCGCCGCGCTGGCCGAGGGCATCGCCTTTGCCGAGAGCCTCGGCCTCGACGGCGCGGTGTTCCTTGCGACCGCGCGGCAATCGGCGGCATATTCCAAGGTGATGGACAGCAAGGGGCCGAAGATGCTGGCGCGGGATTTCTCGCCGCAATCGCACATCGCGCAGACCTTGAAGGATGCCGAACTGATCCTGCAGGAGGCCGGTCGGCACGGCCTGCCCTTGCCGCTGACCTCGGTGCAGGCCGAACTGCTGCGCGCGGCGATCGCGCTTCAAGGGCCGGACAACGACAGCGCCGCGGTCATCGAGGCGATCCGGGCCGGCCGCGGCCACGGTGAGGGACAGTCATGATCAACTGTGCGATCGCGGGCCTCGGTCGATGGGGCCGCGCACTGGTCGGGGCCGCGCGCAACGAGCCGCGGCTCAGGATCGTCCGCGCGGTGGAACCCGACGCCAACGGCGCCGCCAGCTTTTGCGAGACGCACGGCCTCTCCGTCACGGCGAGCCTGGACGATGTCCTCGCCGACCCTCGCGTCGATGCCGTGCTGCTGGCGACGCCGCATTCGCTGCACAAGGGCCAGGTGAGCGCGGCAGCCGGCGCCGGTAAGCAGGTGTTTTGCGAGAAGCCGCTGGCACTTCGGCGCGCTGATGCCGCAGAGATGTTCGCGGCGTGCCGCAGCGCCGGCGTGGTGCTCGCGGTCGGGCATAACCGCCGGTTCTGGCCGTCGATGCAGGCGCTGCGCGCGGTCACGGCCAGCGGCGAGCTCGGCACCATCCTGCATGTCGAGGGCCACAACAGCAACGAGAACTCGCAGAGCATCACGCAGGGCTGGCGGCTGTCGCCCGAGGAATCGCCGGGCGGCGGCCTGACCGGCGCGGGGCTGCATGTGCTCGACGGCTTCGTCAGCCTGCTCGGTCCCGCGCGCCAGGTCTATGCCCGGTTGAGTGCGCGCGAGGTGGGACCGCCGCCGCTCGACACTGCAACCTTGGCGATTGAATTTGTGAATGGCGTGAGCGCAACCCTTGCGACAATTCGCGCAACACCGTTCTATTGGCGCGTGCATGTGTTCGGAACGAAGGGATCCGCCGAGGTGCTCGACGAACAGACGATGGTGCTGCGGAAATCCGGCGAGGCGCCTGCGATCACGCGCTATCCGGCGATCGACAGCCTGACCGCGGAACTTGCGGCCTTTGCCGACGCTGTCGAAGGCAAGCAGCCGTTCTCGGTGCCTGAAGCGGACGTGCTGGCGACGCTCGCTGCGTTCGAGGCCGCGCTGCAATCGATGTCGTCCGGACATCCGGTTGCCTGCCATATGGCATGCCAGTGATCTGCCATGTCTGAACAACCGGACAGGGCGAGATCGTCCCGCTACCGCGACATCGCCACCGGGCTGCAGAAGGACATCCGGCTCGGCACCTACGCGGTCGGCAATCTGCTGCCGACCGAAACCGAGCTAATGGCGAGCTACCAGGCCAGCCGGCAGACCGTGCGCGAGGCGCTGCGCATCCTGATCGACCAGGGCCTGATCGTGCGCCGCGCCGGCCTCGGCTCGGTGGTGATCGCATCCGAGCCGCCGGTGCTGTTCACCCACAGCGTCAAGTCGCTCGGCGAGTGGCTGCGCTATTCCAACGAGACCTACCGCGAGGTCGTGGCCAGCAGCGACATCGTGGCCGACCGCAAGCTGGCCGGGCTTTTGAAATGCGAGCCCGGCAAGAGCTGGTTCCTGATCGAGGCGGTGCGCCGCTCCGACCAGTTCGCCGCCCCGCTCGGCTGGGCCGAGATCTATGTGCTACGCCGGTTCGCCGATGTCGTGACCCGCAGCGACCACGGCCGCACCCCGGTGCATGAGCAGATCGCCAGGATGTACGGCCAGGTCACCGAGCGCGCGCAGATGGAAATCTTCGTGCGGGGCATGCCGGCGCCGATCGCCAGGGCGCTCGGCGTCAAGAGCGGCTCGCCGGCGCTCACCGTGGTACGCCGCTACTACGGCCAGCGCGAGGAACTGTTCGAGGTCACCATCACCACGCACCCCGAAGGGCGCTACACCTACACGATGGATATGCAGCGCTCGCTGCGCCCGAAGCTCTAGCGCACCCGGGCCAGATGGGTGCTGGCAGAGGTATGTGCCGTCTGCGGGGTGCCGCTCACACCCCAGATCGCGACCGCGATCAGCGCGGCCGCCCAGACATAAGGCACAGCATTCAACTTCTTCATTTCCGGGATCATCCCCAACGTCTCAGGAGGACCGACTGACCTTGCGACCCAGGTCGTGAATCTCACCACCGCGGTCCTCAGCGTCTCACCAGGCAGCCGTCCTTCACAACGCTACTAAGGTTAGACCTTGTCGGTTTCAGGACGCCTTCGTGCGAATCCGGAAATGATTTCGTCGGAACCGGGCTCTCTCATCCGAATTGATGAGACGGCGGGCCGAAGCGGTTCGGCTCCATTCGAGCCAACACCTAATAGAATTTTCTGCCCAAATTTGAATCAGACGCACAGCAAACCTTCCAAAGATGCGCCCACTGAATTCTTTTTGATTGTCGCCCCGACTCCCGCCGTGCCATCAGGGCCTGTGACACTGTGATGACAAGGGTTTCTCCCGTGACTGCCGAACCGGCCAAACCGCAAGGCGACTCCCGTCGCCGCTCCAAGGAAACCCAGGACGAGGTCGCACGGTCGCTGGAACGGGAATTGAAGCTGCTGACGGAAGAGCGCCAGGAGCGCGCGCTCCGGTTCGGCCTCGACATTGCGGGCAAGACGCCGAAGGTGGACCAATAAGGTCGCCGCCGCGCTGAGAGCCCTCGGGCGCACAGTTTCCTTAGCATTGTCGATTCGCGCGGCCGTCCGACATGGCCGGTGTGCGTGTTGGCGTACGCCGGTCGTGATTTCCTGCGGCCATGCCGGCGAGGTCGCTGCGCGGGCACGACGCCTTCTGCACTATTGCAACGACCAGTCCCAGCTACAACTCCGCCGCGGCGTATGGGTCCCGGCCTTCGCCGGGACGACGCGAAGGAAGCCGAGCTTCATGTGCCCAAAAGATAGAGACGCGGCCGCGCTTGAGCTATTGCGCGCCCGGCGCTTCAGCATCGGCCTTCACGTCGCGGCCGAAGCGATCCTTGCCGCTGAGCCTGGCCTTGCCGCCATCGAACGACAGCAGCCATCGGCGGTCGGTATCGCCGCCGACCAGACGCAGGTCGATCGCGAATGTCTGGTTGTCCTGCCACGTCCCTTTCAGCGCCATCACGCCGAGCGCCGTTGGCTGACCGAGACGGTAGGCACCGTCGAGCCCGATCGGTCCCGCCAGTGTCGTGACCGGCTTTGCCGGATCCGGCGTCGCCGTTTCCAGTTCGTAGTGCGCGGGCTGATCGGTCAGATGCAGCGTCAGCGCCCGCAAGTTGAAGCCATTGGCCGGGAAGCGCCATGTCTTGCCGGAGATGGCGGCGGCCGTCTCGGGCACGGCACCAACGGCCGACGGCTTTTCGGTTGCGATATCGCGCAGCGCGCTCGCAAGCTGATTGCCGCCGACGGAGTTCACCGGCAGCGCCGTGTCGGATTTGACCGCGCCTGAAATCTCGTCGGCCATTCTGCCGAACGAGCAGTAGTCGCGCGCGGTCACGACCGTGACGATGTCGAGCGCGGGAAACAGCATGACGAGCTGGCAGCGGTCGCCGACCGCCATGACAGCCTGCCGCTGCGGCATCACCCAGAAGAAATTGGCGTAGCGTAGCGATGGATCGAACGAGGCGTGCATGTCCGTCGTCGCATGCCTGATGCGGTCGACCCAGCCGGTCGGCAGCAAGCGCTGCCCGTCCCATTCACCGTCATGCAGATAGAGCAGGCCGATCCTGGCCGCGTCGCGCGGCGCGAGCTGAAGCCCGCCGCCGCCCTGCGTCAGTCCGGGGCCGATGCTGTGCCAGTACGGCGCGGCTATCCCGAGCGGGCGAAACAGCTTCGTCACCGCATAGTCCCGCGCGCTCATGCCAGTGAGCTTGTTGATGATCGCGGCCAACAGCTGCGCATTGCCGGTGTTGTAATAGAACGCCTCGCCCGGCGCCTTCGCCATCGGTCGGTCGAGGATGAACTGGATCGCATCAGGGCTGCGCCCCCACTCGATCAGCGAGTCCGGCCGGCCACCCTCGACGCCTTCGGTCCAGGCCATTCCCGAGGTCATGTCCAGCATGGTCTGGACCGTGATCGCCCGCTTGCGGTCGTCGAGATTGGCGATGGCGCGATCGCCGAAGAAATCCACCATGCGATGGTCGAGGCTGTCGAGCACGCCATCCCTGAGCAGCATCGCGACCAGCGTTCCGGTCACCGCCTTGGTGACGGAATTGAAGAGGTGCGGGATCTCCGGCGTATAGGGCGCATAGTAGGCGTCGAGCACGATCCGGCCGTGCCGCGCGATCAGGAGGCTATCGAGACCGTGGTCCGTGCCAAAATTGACGAGCCGCGCCAGCGCGGCGGAGTCCATCCCCTGCTCTTCCGGCGTCGAGGTCTGCCACTGCCAGGTCTGCCACTGCCAGGTCTGCCACTGCGAGGTCTGCCACTGCGAGGTCGGCCGCACCGGCTCGGCGGCACCTTGCGCCTGGGCTGCGCCCGACAAAGCCGAGGCTGCAAGCACGAGCCCCGCAAGCATCGGCAGCGCCAAACGTTGAACCTGCATCGGCGTCTCATTGCGACACGGCAGAGAGCGGCACCATCCGCGATCCCTCGCACGCTTGTCAATCGTCGCCGCGACGGCGCGCCAATCGGGACAGCGGCAAGCCGTTTAGCGCTGCCGCTGCGCGAGATAGAATCCGGCCAACACGGCGGCCAACCCGGCCGCCTGCAGCGTGGTCGGTGGCTCGCCGATCAGGAGCCATCCCAACAGCAGGGTCAACACCGGCACGGTCGCAGGAAATACGGCTGCGCGGGCAACGCCGAGGCGCTGGATCGACACCGCGAACAAATACATCGCCGCGGGCCCGGCCAGGATCCCCTGGGCGATGGCTTGTAGCGCGTTTTCAGGCAGGCCGATGGCCGCATCGCGAGCGAGCCCACCCGAGGCGGCATACAGTGGAAACAGCGAGAGCGACAGCACGCTGATGACGCTGGCCACGGAGAACGCCGAGACACGCCAATGGCGCACCAGCGTGGCGAAGCCCGCGAACATCAAGCCGGTCGCAACGAAGATCAGGTCGCCCATCACGGCGCTCGGCCCCATATGGCCGATCGACTCGCTGCCGATCACAGCAAGGCCGACGACGATGACGACAGCGCCGGCTGCGCGCGAGAGCGAGACCGATTCCTTCAGCAAGACGACCGCGAGAAACAATCCACCCAGCGTCGCGCAGGACGGCTGGATCACGCTGCCATGCCCCAGCGGCACGAACATGAAGCCTACATAGCTGATCAGCGACATCACCGGCCCGCCCAGCAGCATCAGCGCCATGCCGCGCCCCCAGCCGATGCCGCAGAGGTCGCGAAGGCCGGCGCGCACAACGAGCGGCAGGAAGGCAATGCCCGACCACAGGAAGCGATGCATCAGCAGGTCGACCGGCGTGAACCCGACCTTCAGGCCATGCCGGGTCGCCACGAAGCCGAGCGCCCAGCACAGCGCCGCACCGAGGCCGCAGGCGACCCCGATCAGGATGGCTTTCGGATCCGGAAGGGTTTTAGCCTTGGCATTGGCCGGACGTTCGTTCATCGCGAACGACTACGTGAGCTGCCGAGACGGATCAACCCATTGAGGTGCAGGGCTGATTGGCGCAACGCTGCCGGCGTCCGCTTGGGCTGCGCGGTGACGTCACTCCGCGCTGCCGCGATGTCCGCTCTGGCCAAAGGGCGACCTTGCGGCCGGTCGCTCTAGGCGAAGCTGACCTTCACAGACAAGAAGTGCGACTTACTTCCGCGGCTCGACCACCGTCTTTGTCGATCCGTCCGGCGCTGCCTGCATTCCCGGCGGGCTTTGACCTTGCGGGCTTTCCGGCGGCGCACCACCCGATCTTGTTTCAAGCGGCCCGGTCCATCCTTGTGGCTGCAATTGACCTTTTTCTTCCGGTGCCGAGCGTCCAGTTGCCGTGTTCACGTCCTTCTCGGGATCGGGCTGGGCTATCGCAAATCCACACGACAACGCCCAGCCAATCGTCGTCATCAGAATGATCCGCATTCGGACCTCCCTTGGCTGATCGTAGCAAACCGGCTGGAGCGGCTTCAGTTCCTTGCCGAAGGAGGCGGCAGAACTGGCGACAGACGATGTCCGCTACGGGTTAAAGGCCGACATCATTCCGCGCCGCCGCGAATTCCATCTTGAGCCAGGAGCTGGCGCTCGGATGTGCGGCATCAATCTTAAGCCGCGGGCGAGCCGCTGCGTTGAGGAAACAGCCGAGGTGCGCCCTCAGGAAGTAACCCGTAAGCCTGGAGCACGCCGTAGACGAGCGCTGCTAGAATGATGAAACCGACGATGCGATTGAGTTTGAACACCTAACCTCGAAGCTCTTCGTTGTCAAACGCGATATTGGCTGAGATGCACCACTCACAGCAAGAGCGTTGAAGCCGCGAAGATCAACGTGGCTTTGTGCAAATGGGCCACTAACGTAAACAAGGCCTTCAGAGATCAGGCCGCGCTGTAGCCGCCGTCGACCACGTGCGATGCGCCTGTCATGAACGACGCCTTGTCCGAGCACATCCAGACCACGGCTTCGGCGATTTCCTCGGGCACGCCGAGGCGACGGACCGGCACCTTGGCGATGATCTCGTCGTAACGTTCGTCCATCGTCTCCCTGGTCATCGGCGTCTTGATGTATCCGGGATTGACGCAGTTCACGCGGATGCCGTCCTGGGCATATTCGATCGCAGCAGACTTGGTCAGCCCGACGACACCATGCTTGGTCGCGACATAGTGGCCGGACGTCGCGAGGCCGACCAGGCCTGCGATCGAGGCCGTGTTGACGATGGCGCCGCCACCGCCCTGCTTCAGCATTTGCGCGATCTCGTATTTCAGGCACAGGAACACGCCCATCAGATTCACCGAGAACATCTTGGCCACCGAGGCCTGCGTGAGCTCATGAATGCGCTGGCCGGGCGGGCCGACGGAGCGCCCGGCAACGCCGGCATTGTTGAACGCGCAATCGATGCGCCCGAACGCCGAAACCGTGCGGGCCACCATGTTCGCGACATCGGCCTCGTCGGTGACGTCGCCCTGGATCGCGATCGACTGGCCGCCGGCGGCATTGATCAAGGCGACCGTTTCGTCGATGCCATCCTTCGAGAGGTCGGACACCGCCACGCGCGCGCCTTCACGCGCCATGGCAATCGCCGTCGCCCGGCCGATGCCGGAGCCGCCGCCCGTCACCAATGCAGCCTTGCCGTCCAGAATGCCTGCCATGAGAAACTCCTCTAAAGCGCGACGCGATCGGATCGAATCGTCATCGCGCGTTTTGTTCCTTGTTTGAGCATGATCTTGTCGGAAAACCGCTTCGCACTTTTCCGGATCATGCTCTAGCGCTTGCCTTCGATTGCGATCTCGACGAGGTACGGCCGCTGCGCCGCGACAGCCTTTGCAACGGCACCGGCAATGTCGTCGGCCTTCTCGACCCTGACCGCCTCGACGCCCATGCCGGCCGCGAGATGCACGAAGTCGAGCGCGGGGCCGGTGATATCCATGTTCTGATAGGGATGCTGGGTGCCGGCCTCGAAATTCTGGCGCCAGACGTCCACATTGTGCTTGAGGATGCGGTACTCGCGGTTGGCCAGCACCACGAACACGATCGCAAGCTTGTGGTGCGCGGCGGTCCACAGCGCCTGGATCGCATACATCGCCGAGCCGTCACCGGAGATGGCGACAACCGGACGGTCCGGCATCGCGACCTTGACGCCGATTGCCCCGGCGAGGCCCTGGCCGATGCCGCCGCCGCGGCCGCCGAAATAATCGCCGAAGCCGCGATAGTCGAAGGCGCGCGCGAGATCGAGGCTTGCCGTGATGCTTTCATCGACGATGACGACATCGTCGGGCAGGCCGCGACGCAGCTCCGCCGTGACGCGCGGCATCGCGGTCGGCTGGCGGTCCCAGCTTTTCTCGACGCGCGCGCGGTAGGCCTCCTTCTCCTTCACCTGCAATTCGGCCAGCGCGGCATTGCGGTTCTGCGCGGCCTGCCTGAAGTCCGCGCTCGCCTTTGCACGCACCGCCTCCGTCAAGGCACTGACGCTGACGGCGATGTCGCCGACGATGCCGGCATCGAGCCGATTGTTGAGCGCGAGGCGCTCGGCCGAGGCTTCGATCTGCAGCACGGACGCGCCGTCGGGAATGTGGCCACCAGGCACAAACCAGATGTCCTCAAAGAACGGACCGCCGATCAGCAGCACGAGATCGGCATCGGCGAGCGCCTTGCGCACCTGCCGGGCGTCGCCGGGAAGCGACTGACGATAGCTCGGATGGCTGGTCGGGAACGGCGCGTGGTGGCGGAGCCCCTCGAACCACACGGTGGCGCCGACCGCTTCCGTGAGCGCCACCAGCGCCTGCTCGCCGCCCGAACGTGCCACGTCGTCGCCGGCGATGATGGCCGGCTTTTTCGACTTCAGAAGCAGCGCGACAAGCGCTTCGATGCCGGCCGGATCGGGGCGCGTCGAGCGCCACAAATTATCCGGCGGCAGAGCATCGACCGCCGTCTCCTGTTCCATGACGTCGATTGGCAGCGACACGAACACCGGCCCCTGCGGCGCATCGGTCGCCACCTTGAACGCGCGTCGCATGATCGGCGCGATCTCGTCGGCACGCTCGATCTGCACGCTCCACTTCGTCACCGGCGCCGCCATCGCAACAAGGTCGTGGCCGAGCAGCGGGTTGTTGAGCCGCATCCGGGTATCCTGCTGGCCGGCCGTGACGACCACGGGCGAACCTGCCTTCAGCGCGCCGTACAGCGAGCCGATGCCGTTGCCGAGGCCGGGAGCGACATGCAGGTTGGCGACGGTGACGCGCCTCGACGCCTGCGCGTAAAAGCTGGCGGCGCTGACCGCGACACCTTCATGCAGCGCCATGACGTATTCGAGTTGCGGAAATGCCGGCAGGCTATCGAGCAGCGGCGTTTCGGTCGTGCCGGGATTGCCGAAGATATGACGCACGCCGTGCGACACGAACGATTCCATCAGCACACGACGCCCGCGCATTCGCTCCCTCTCGATTGTTCTGATCCGTTTTGCGCATCATCGGCCGGGGAGCGGCCCATGGCAACCGTGCGAGACGGTTGGCATCCGCGCGGCCGGCTGCGTCTTCCGCATGGCTTCAAGGCGCGAACGCGCCAGCGAGGCCGCGGCCCTGCCACTTCCGCGGCCAACCAGCCACGAATGGAAAGGGCCACCGTTCGGGTGGCCCTTTGGTTTACTTCTTAAGGTTGGCGGCAAACAGCTTGGCGGCTTCGGCCTTGGATTCCTGATCGGCCTTGGCGTCGTATCTCAGCGGCAAATTGAACTTCTTGCCGAGCTCGGTAGCCTCGGGATTGGTGAATGCGTGTACCGCGCCGGGATATTCGATGATGCGGTAATCGGCCTTCGCCGCATCGAAATCCTTCTTCAGCGCATCGTACTGCTCGCGCTTCACGAACGGGTCGTCGGCGCCGTTCAGGATCAGGATCTTCGCCTTGACGGTGCCCGGCGCCGGTGCGGGGGTGTTGAGACCGAGCGAGGCGTGGAAGCCCGCGACGGCGGCGAGATCGGCGCCGGTGCGCGCCATGTTCAGCACCACCGCGCCGCCGAAGCAGTAACCGACGGCGCCGATCCGTTGCGGATTGACCGAGGCCTGCTTGGCAAGTTGATCGCGTGCGGCGTTGAAGCGCTGCTCCATCACCTTCGGGTTCTTCATCACCGACCCCGAGAGCGCGCCGGCATCCTTCGGGTTGTCGGCAGTCTTGGCGTCGCCATACATGTCCGCGATGAAGGCCACGTAGCCCTGCTCCGCGAACTTCCGCGCCTCGTTATGGATATGCGGGGTGATGCCCCACCATTCATGCACCATGACGATGCCGGGCCGCTTGGCCTGGGTCGCGTCGTCATAGACGACGAAGCCCTTCATCGTGGTCTCGCCGTCGCTGTAGGTGACCGGCTCTTCCTTGACCGCTGCGTGTGCGCTCGCGACCATCGCGATGGCGCAGAGTGCTCCCACTATGTTCGTTATGATCGTTCGCATGTTGACCTCCTGCGCGTTTGGCACGACGCGACATTGGCATACCAGCGAATCCCGCGCTAGGCTCGGAAAGCGGAGCCGCTTTGCTCCGCGGGCTGCGCATCATCTCTCGAGCGCGCGTGGGCCCGGCCCGAGGCCGAGCGCGCCGAACATTTCTGTCGGTTGCTGATGTGTGAACGACGTTGCGTCAAGGTCAGCGCGTCTCGGTCGCCGTTGCTGCGCTCGCCGCGCTATCGACGAACACAACCGGCGTGCCCTTCGCGATACCGGCCGCGACGCGCTGCGCGTCCCAGTTGGTGAGCCGGACGCAGCCGTGGGACTCCGCCTTGGAGACCTTGCCGGGATCGGGGGTGCCGTGAATGCCATAGCCTTCTCCCGAGAGGTTGATCCAGACCACACCGACCGGGTTGTTCGGACCGGGCCTGATCGTGAACGGCGTCTTCGATCTGACGCCCTTGAATGCGTATTTTGGATTGTAGCGATAGGTCGGGTTCTTGTTGATCGCCGTCACCTTCAGCGTTCCGCTCGGCGTCGGCTTATCCGCGCTGCCGACCGTCGCGGGATAGAAGCCGAGCAGCTTGCCTGCTGCATCGAACGTGCTGAGCGTCTGCCGCGTCTTGTCGACCTCCACGCGCGCGATCGGCGGCGGCTTTGCGGTATCGACGACGTTCGCAACCGCAATGGTCTCGCCGGCCTTGTCGAACTTCCGGCCCGGATTGAGCGCCTGAAGCAGCGCCTCGCTCATGTGGAATTTTTCCGCGAGCGCTTCGCGCGGACTGGTGTAGCCCAGCGCCGGCAGGCTCTTCATGCTTTCCATCTTCGCGGGGATCCTCTTCACGAACGGCCCCTTTACGTCGGCATCGACGATCGTGTAGCTGACGATCGCAGGCCCGTCGCTGGCGGCGGTGAGGCTGCTCCAGATTTCTGGCGTTATCGCCTTGTCGAAGAACAATCCATTCGCGTCGACAAACGCCCTGAGCGCCTTCTGCGCGTTGTCGCCCAGCTTGCCGTCGATCTCGCCGGGGGAAAAATGCGCGCGGTCGAGCAGGATCTCGAGCCTGGCAACGAAGGCGCTGAGCTGACGGCGGTCCGGCAATTTTGCCGGCGGCGCCGCCTCGTCGTTGATCGCGGCGGCATCAAGACCCGCGGCCACCGCCGGCGCGGCCGACACAAGCAAAAGGACAAGAGCAAAACGCGCAACGGAAAACGGTCGGAACATCGCGTATCCCAACGTGGCTACCTTCCGTAAAGCTACGGAAAGCGTCGAAGTTCCAATGCGAATAGCGGCGAAGTTCCGCGGCGGAACAGCTGATATCGCGGCTTCGCCGCAATCGACTCGCCAAAAAGTCGCGATCCGAAGTGCATTTGCGCGCAACCCACATCACAATTCAGGTCTCTGGAAGCAAATGCGATTTGTCATCGCGGCGCTTGCCGCGTTCCTTGTCTTGATGCTCGATTTCGATCGTTCGCCCGGCTCGATCAATGCCTCGACCCAAGCCCCGACATTCTCGCGCGACGCGACATCCGACGCCGTTCCGTTCGCCGCGCGCTTTATCGAAAGCGCTGATGCCAGCGAGGCGCCCGCTACGACGGACGCGGACAAGACGCCCGCACCTGCGGCGCAGCCGAGCGACGCCGCGGCCGAGCCACAGCTGTCCGCGATCGACAAATTCTGCCACAGCCTGAAGGACGCGGCGCAGGCGAGCGAAATTCCCGTCGCGTTCTTTGCGCGGCTGATCTGGCAGGAGAGCCGTTTTCGCTCGAACGAGATCAGCCATGCCGGTGCACAGGGCGTTGCGCAGTTCATGCCGGAGACGGCGGCCGAAGTCGGGCTCGACGACCCCTTCGATCCACTGCAGGCGCTGCCCGCATCCGCAAGACTGCTGCGCAAGCTGCGCGACGATTTCGGCAATCTCGGTCTGGCAGCGGCCGCCTACAATGCCGGCAGCGGCCGCGTCCAGAAATGGCTCGCCAAGCAGAACGAGCTGCCGCGCGAGACCCGCGACTATGTCCGGATCATCACCGGCACCAAGGCGGAGGACTGGATCGAGCATGCCGACACGCTCGCCATCCGCATCGACTTGCCGAGCGAAGCGCCGTGCGAAGGCATCGGCGGCCTCTCGAAGGCGAAGGATGTCGCCTTCGTCGCAGCGTCGCCGGCGTCCGCGGTGACCACGATCATCCGCAAGGCCGAGGCCGCGCGAGAGACGGCAAGGTCGGTCGCCGGCCGCGCGCGCAGGCGGCTCGCGCTCGTGCTCGGGAAGAGCTCGCCGGGCGCGGCCCGGCTCGGCAAGGCGCGCCCGACCGTCGTCGCCGCCAGGGCAAAACCGGCGAAGGGCCGGGCTGTTCACGTCGCCTCGCGCGCACGTTCGTCGAGCTGAGGCCGCGTCACGACGCGTGCACCGCCGCAAATGCGGGCCGGCGATATTTCCGCTCAGGAAAATGAATGCACTGGTGTATGTTGCCGGTCGTTTTCAGATCGGTTTGCTTGCAATTTTCATTTCCCAGTGGGCGTTGTCATGACGTTGATCGATGGTTTGGGTTATCTGGCGTCGGCGCTTGTGTTGCTGACGTTCTGCATGAGTACGATGTTGAGCCTGCGCGCTGTCGCGATATTCAGCAATCTGGCGTTCATCAGCTATGGATTGGGCGACGGGATCTACCCGGTGCTCATCCTGCACATCATTCTGCTGCCGCTGAACGTAGTGTTGCTGTTCCAGATGGTTCGGCTGCTTCGGAAAGCGAAACGTGCTGCGGCGACGGACCTTTCTCCGAACTGGCTGCAGCCGTTCATGCAGCCGAAGCATCTGAAGGCGGGAGAAACGATCTTCCGGAAGGGCGACGACGCCGACCTGCTGTACATGGTCGTATCGGGCGAGGTCAGGTTTCCCGAGATCGATCGCGGGGTATCGGCGGGCGAACTGTTCGGCGAGATCGGGCTGTTTTCGCTCGAGCGCCGCCGCACGCAAACGGCGCTCGCTGCGACCGATGTGGATCTGCTCTGGATCAGTGACGGCGCGCTGAGGAAGCTGTGCGAGCGCAACCCGGGACTGTCGCTGTATTTCCTGCGCTTGACGGCGACGAGGATGACGGAAAACGCAGCCCGCGCAATCGGGGTCGGCGCGGTGGCGCCCAATCCGGCGTGATGCGCGCCGCCTCGCTTTGCCGGCGCTACGGCGCGGACGACGCCGCAAGGCTCGGCAGCGGCGCAAACTGCATCTCTGCAACGGCCGAGCCGGCGTATGCACTGGCGATCAGGATCATGACTCGAATGGCGACGAACATGGTGCCTCCTCAGTCTTGTTGTTGGTCTCTCAATGCCAGAGACTTCTTTCCCGCCGGTGAGGAAAGCTGGTTGCCGCAACCTTGAAGGCATTGGTAAGCGAGCCGTTTACGCAAGCCTCTGTTCATGAGTTGGGAACCGTATCGGCCGATCGGCCGGAGCGCTAAACGCGCGGTTCACCGTCGCCGGGCATTGTTCGCCTCAATCAAGAAGGCGCAAACACAATGCCGATTTCCAGGACGATCCTTGTTGTCGTATCGATTTTTCTTGCCGGTTTGTACGTCTACGACAGCTGCCGCAGTGATGGGCTCTCGATGCCGGTTTCGGTAAACGAAGTCCTTGCACGGCGCTGGCCGGAACCGGACGCATTTCATCCCACGGCAGCCCCTGTGTCCGCGGCCGCCGGCAACGTGACGCCGGCCGCGCGCGTTAGGGAAACATTTGCGATGTTCATCCCCAAAGATGCGCGACGCCATCCGATGCAGCGCAGCCTTTAACAGCCGCGAGTCAGCCCAGCGATGCGCCGGCCTTGGCGCGGCTTATTCCGAGCGTCACGATGCGCTGCAGGAGATCTGGATAGTTGAGCCCGTCATGCCCGGCGGCCGTCGCGAACTCCTGGCTCTTGGCGATCTCGGGATTGGGATTGGCTTCGATGAAATACGGAACGCCATTGGTGGACAGGCGGAAGTCGATGCGCGCATAGCCGTCGAGCCCCAAGGTCCGGTAGATGCGCTTCGCCAGCCGTTGAATATGGGCGGATAGTTCCGGCGTGAGGTCCTCGGCCGGGCCGTCGACAATCCCGACCCGCTCCTGATAGCTGGTATCGTGCTTGACCTTTTCGGTGGCGATCTGGCGCGCGGCAGGGCCGCCCATGCTGCCGAATTTCAATTCCCACACCGGCAGCACCCGCAGCCGGTTGTTGCCGAGCACGCCGACATAGAGCTCGCGTCCCTCGATGAACTGCTCGGCGATCGCGGCCGTTCCGATCCGCTCATGGATGAACGCGACGCGCTCGGCGAGCTTCTCGTCGGTATCGACGATCGACGCCTGCGAGATACCCAGCGATCCATCGCTGCTCAGACTCTTGACGATCAGCGGCAGCTCGAGACGCGGCGGCCGCTTGACCTTGCGGCGCATCGGAAACACCGCGAAGGCCGGCACCGGGATCCGGCGATGGTGCACCAGCGTCTTGGACAGATCCTTGCCGCGCGCCAGGATCAGGCCGCGCGGATTGCACCCGGTATAGGCGATCTTCATCAGCTCGAGATAGCTCGCGATGTGCTGGTCGTACACGACGTCGTAGTGAAACTCCTCCAGCAGCGTGAACACGACGTGCGGCTTGAAGCCCTCGATCTCGTCGCGCACCGGCTTGATTTCCTCCTGCACGCCGAGCGGACGAACCTCATGGCCGGCCGCGCGCAGGGTGCTCACGACGTCGTATTCCGTCTTCCATTCGTTGATCTCCCGCGCGCTGTATCCATCGCTGGAGTCGGGCGGCACACAGTCCGGGTGCATCAGCACCAGAATGCGAAGCTGTTTCATAGCGCGATCCATTTCCGGCGCGACGGGCCGAACAGCGCGTGCATGGTCTTGGCGGTCAGCAGAATGGTGAAGTTCGTCACGAGCTTCTGCTCGGGGCCGACGGCACGCAGATTGAGCTCGCGGCAGCGCGAGATCATGTCGTCAAGCACGGCATCGAGCGTCAGCTGGTTCTCGCCCGTCCACCGCGCCACCAGCTGCCTGATCTGGGCGCGGTGCCGCCTGATGAAGGCCGCGGCCGGCGGACGCCGATAATGCCGCGGATCGGCGGAGAACAGCTTGGAGAGATCGCGGTCGTAGGTCTTCGGCGGCGTGAAGGCGTAGAATGCCTGCTTCTTCCTGTAGTGCTCGGCGAGCGTTTGCTTGAGCGTATGCAGCGGATCGACCCGTTCGCGCGTCGCGAGCAGCGGCCGCTTGCCGGCGATCTCGCCCATCAGCTCGTCGACATATTCGAGCTTCTTCAGCGCGGGCCAGCCGGCATAGCGCGTCCGCCAGTTCGAGCGCGGCCGCAGCCACACCGCGAAGGTCTCGGCGAAGTCCTCGTCCGGATGGCTCTGTGCGTACCAGAGCCGAAGATGCTGCACATAATTGCGGCTGGCCGGATTGGGTCGATAGTAACGCGGGTAGTGCTGCGACGACGGGCCGAACAGCTGCTGCCAGCGCCGGCGGCGCTGCAGCTGGTAGCCGTGCTGCACGGCGTGCCCCGCCTCGTGGCGGAGAATGGCCATGCACTCGGACCACGAGGCGCCCTCGACGTCGAGCATCATCTTCTTCTCGAGCTTCATCAGGCGGGGATGGGCGAGGTAGAACGGGATCGCGATGCCGGGCACATCCGCCGGGCTGAACCATTCGCTCGAGATCCATGTGTGCGGCCGCAACCGGACGCCGCGCTCCTCGAGCTCTTCATAGAGCGTATTCACACAATCGGCGAGCCAGGTGCCCTCGACGGCAACCCTCAGACGGCTCAGCGGTTGCGCGAGCAACTGCTCGTCCGTCAGCTTTTCCCAGTCAAATTTGCGGCGCGGCATAGGCTTCCAAAGTCTAAAACAAATCGGACTCTGAATGGTGTCATAGGTTGCCGCCGGCAACAACCGCCGGGCCTTCGCGCCGGGCCCCCGGCCAATGCCGGCATCGGGCCGGACCCGGCCCGAGTGTCCGCCTTGGGCGGCGGGCAGCGCGCCGGGCCCGATCCGCCGGCTCGAGGCGACGCTCATCTTGCGTCCTAAGGCTTGACCCAGCGTTGCACGGCCGCGGCCGTATCGGCCGGCCTGGTGTTGAAGCAGATGGCGGCATCGGGGGCGAGCCGGTGCACCAGATTGAGGATCGTCTCGAACAGCAAGAGCCGCTCCGGCGGCTCGCGCAGCCCGGCACCGATCACGACGCAGTCGTAGCGGCGCGCGTTGAGGGCCGCCGCCGTCACGGCTTCCGCCGTATCGCCGAGGTCGATCAGGCAGCTCTCGACGTCGTAGCCGAGCGTCCGCAGGCCCTCGATCTGCGCGTCGAGATAGCTGCGCACCAGTTCGGGCGTGAACTGCGGCATGACGGACAGATCGACGAAGGTCGGGTCGAGGCCGATCGCCAGCACGGATGGCTTCGTCATGGTGACAGTTCCCATTCCGCTCCATCGTGCCCGAACATGCCAGAGGTTTGAGTCGAAATCGCGGACACGACGACCCGCAGCAACCTTGTAGCCCGGGTGAGCGGAGCGACACCCGGGGTCGCTCGTGGCAAAGACCCGCATGTCGCTTCGCTCATGCGGGCTACAAGGTTTCGCTTGGTCGAAATCGCGGAGCCGTCAGCGGCAGCCATGATCCTGCGCGGCACGGGCGGCGATCGCGGCGCGGCGTTTGAGGAACTCACGCTCGCGCGAATTGCCGGCCAGCGCGGCGGCGGCCTCGAACGCGGCATGCGCCTCCGCGAAACGGCTCAGCTTATGCAGCAGATCGCCGCGCACGCTCGGCAGCAGATGATAGGATTGCAGCGCCGGCTCATCCGCGAGGCCGTCGACGATCGCGAGCGCGGCAAGCGGCCCCTCGGCCATGCCGATCGCAACCGCGCGGTTGAGCTCGATCACGGGGGAATCCAAGAGCGCGGCGAGATCGCCGTACAGCGCGGCGATGCGGCGCCAGTCGGTCGCGTCAGGCGTGCCGGCCTCGGCGTGGCAGGCGGCGATCGCGGCCTGCAGCGCATAGAAGCCGCCGGCGCCGCCGAGCTCGCGGGCGCGCGCCAGCGCGAGCTGCCCGCGGCGGATCTGCAGGCGATCCCACCGCGCGCGGTTCTGGTCCATCAGCAGGATCGGTTCGCCGGACGCATGGGTGCGCGCCGCCATCCGCGAGGCATTGAACTCCATCAGCGCCAGCAGGCCGTGCGCCTCCGGCTCCGATGGCGCGATCGAGGTCAGCACGCGGCCTATGCGCAGCGCCTCGTTGCAAAGCTGCGGCCGCAGCCATTCGTCGCCGCTTGCCGCGGTATAGCCCTCGTTGAAGATGAGATAGACGACCTCGAGCACGGAGGCGAGCCGCTCCGACAGCTCCTCGCCGCGCGGCGTCTCGTAGGCAAGACCCGATTCCGACAGCGTGCGCTTGGCGCGCACGATGCGCTGGGCGATGGTCGCCTCCGCCTGCAGGAAAGCGCGCGCGATCTCCTCGGTGGTGAGGCCGCAGATCATTCTGAGCGCCAGCGCTGCGCGCGCCTCCCGCGATAGACGCGGATGGCAGGCGGTGAAGATCAACCGCAGCAATTCGTCACCGATATCGTCGTCGAGCGCGGAATCGAAATCGGGCATGGTGTCCTGCTCCCGCGCCAGATCATGCGCAAGCATGCCGTGCTTTTCGGTCAGCATGCGGTTGCGCCTGATCTGATCGAGCGCGCGCCGCTTGGCGGTTGCCATCAGCCAGGCGCCGGGCTTTTCCGGCACGCCACTGAGCGGCCAATGCTCGAGCGCGGCGACCAGCGCCTCCTGGGTCAGGTCCTCGGCGAGCGGCACGTCGCGCAGCATCCGCGACAGGCTGGTGATCAGCCGCGGCTGCTCGATGCGCCACACACCGAGGATGGTGCGCTTGACGTCGTCCTCCGTCACGCCGGCCTCCCGCATGCGGTCGGCGCGACCGTCAACACTCCATGAAGGGGCGAACCTCGCATGACAATTCCCAGTCCGGCATGTGGTCAAGATGAAGCTGCATGAACTCGACCGCGCGCGCCACGGCCTCCTCCTTGTCCTTCAGCTCGAACACGGCGTAGCCGCCGACCAACTCCTTGGCCTCCATGAAGGGGCCGTCGGTGACGGTGAGCTTGCGATCCTTGATCTTCACCTCCGCGCCCGCGGTGCGCGGCAACAGCGCGCCGGTGTCGAGCATCCGGCCGGCTGCGATCTCGCGTTCGGCGAGCTTGCCGATTGCCTCGCGCAACGGCGGATTCGGCAGCATCGGCTTCTCGGCCACGAGGACATACATGAAGCGCATCGTGCTGCTCCTTTTACGCGCCGCACTGGCCGGCAAAGCCGGCGAACGGGCGAACCTCGCAGGTGCCTTCCCAGCCCGGCATGTGCTCCTTGTGCAGCTGCATGAACTCCACCGCGGCGGCGACCGCCTCTTCCTTGTTGCGCAGCTCGAAGATCGCGTAGCCGCCGATCATCTCCTTGGTCTCGACGAAGGGCCCGTCGACGACGTTGAGCTTGCCGTCGGTGATGCGGACCTGGGCGCCCATCGCGACCGGCAACAGCCCGCCGGTGTCGATCATGCGGCCTGCCTTGATTTCCCGCTCGGCAAGCCTGCCCATCGCCTCCATCAGCGCCGGCGTCGGCGGGCCCGGGGGCTGGGGCGAGGTGACGATATACATGAAGCGCATCGGAAAACTCCTGTTGGGCGAGACGCGGCGATGATCGCCGCAAGACCGGCTCGCTATGGGGAACGACGATCCGGGAGGGGGTGAATCGACAGGGGGCGGGAATTATTTTTTCGGGCAAAAGCAGATCGTACCGGCCTCATCGTCGTCCCTGCGCAAGCAGGGACTCATAGCCACAGAGTTGAGTTGTTGAGGCGAGCCGCGGCCACAGCCGCGCAAAACCAACCGGCATCGTGGCTATGGGTGCCTGCTCCCGTGCGCAATTGCGCACTAGGCAGGGACGACACGGAGCTTGTGGCAGTCCCGTAGCCCAGGTGAGCGAAGCGATACCCGGGAACCGCGCGAGACACCCCGCATATCGCTTGCGCTCATGCGGGCTACGAAGCCAGCACCCGACCTACTGCTCCCGCAGCATGATCAGCGGATCGGCGCTGTCCGGGACGCGGCGCCACTGGGCGTTGTCGTCGGCCTCGAACTGCCAGGTCTCGCCCTTGGCCGACATCAGGATCATCTGGCCGTGATCGAGCCGCCACATGGTCGGGTTGAAGGAAGCGACCGCCGGATCGCATTTGCCTTTCAGGAACACCTGGAAATTGTCGTTACCGGCGTCGGTGTTGGTCAGCACCAGCGTGCAGATCGCCTGGCCGTTGCCGCGCACCATCGACCAGTCGCCGATCATCTGGTCCATCGACTTGGCGAGCGAGCGCGCCGCGGCAAGGTTTTGCAGGATATAGACGCCCTCATTGGTGCGCATGCCTTCGAAGATGCCGGTCTCGACCTCGGTGAAATCGATCACCGCCTCGCCGGCCGCGTTCTGCAGCCGCACGATGTCGCCGAGGCCCCTGATGCTCCAGCCGGTGATGTCCTTGGTGAAGGGCAGCGCGGCGGCGCAAGCGGGCTCGAGCTCGAGCTTGAAGCCTTGCGGCGCCGTATCGCCCTTCAGCGTCACGACGCAGGTCTTGCTGCGCTCGGTGGTGGCGAGCTCCCACTGCCCGATCATGTCCCTCTTCAACGTGGTGACGTCCTGCGCCGCTGCCGGACCGCACGCGGCCAGCAGCAGACACAGCACGGCATTGAAGCGGGACAACGACATCAGCGATCCTTGACGGGCGTTTCGGCAACCGGCGTCAGCGGCGGCTTGCCGGTAAACCAGTTCTTGATGTTGTCGACCACCAGCTGGTCCATCGCGTTACGCGTGACCACCGAGGCCGAACCGATATGCGGCAGCAGCACGACATTCTGCATCGCCTTCAATTCGTCCGGCACGTTCGGCTCGGCCGCGAACACGTCGAGACCGGCGGCCAGGATGGTGCCGGACTTCAGCGCCGCGACCAGCGCCGGCTCGTCGACCACCGAGCCGCGCGCGACATTGATCAGCACGCCGCGCGGACCGAGCGCCTTCAAGACGTCGGCATTGATCATCTTCGCCGTCGAGGCGCCGCCCGGCACGATGACGACCAACGTATCGACCGCCTTCGCCATCTCGATCAGGTCGGGATAGTGCTTGTAGGAGACGTCTTTGGACGGATTGCGCGAGTGATAGGACACCGGCACCCGCGAGGCTTCAAGACGGCGCCCGATCGCCTGGCCGATCCGGCCCATGCCGACGATGCCGATCTTGCGGTCGCGCAGCGAGCCGACGCTGAGCGGATAATTCTGGGTCTGCCAGAGCCCGGAGCGCACATAGCGGTCGGCCTTGACGAATTCGCGCAACGTCGCGATCAACAAGCCCATCGCGACGTCGGCGACCTCCTCGGTCAGCACGTCGGGCGTGTTGGTGACCACGATATTGTGATCGCGCGCATAGGCGGAATCGACGTGGTCGTAGCCGACGCCGAAGCTGCCGACGATTTCCAGCTTGGGAAACAGCGCCAGCGCGGTCTTGTCGGTCGCCATCGTGTGATAGGTGACGGCGATGCCGCGGATCTTGGCCACCGTCTCGGGCGTCAGCCGCTCGAGGTCGCCGCGGCTCTCGGCGCGGTGCAGCACGTATTGATCGGGAAAGCCGTTTTCGAGGATTGGCCTGATCGGTCCATAGATCAACAGATCGATCTTTTCGGAAGAAATCGGGGCCATCAACTGTCCTTTCCTAACGCGCTTTCATGCCAACGCCGCAACAACAGGTGCGAAACTAGCGCCAGCAACCCATAAATGACAATCCCGGCCAGCGATAGCAGCAGAAGTGCTGCGAACATGCGGGGAATATTCAGCCGGTAGCCCGATTCAGCGATGCGGAAGGCGAGGCCAGAGCCGGCGCCGGCGCTGCCCGCCGCGATCTCCGCGACCACGGCGCCGATCAGCGACAGCCCGCCGGCGATGCGCAGGCCGCCGAGGATATAGGGCAGCGCCGCGGGCAGCTTCAGGAACAGCAGCGTCTGCAGTCTCGAGGCGCCATAAAGTTGAAACAATCCAGCAAGGTTGCGATCGACCGAATTGAGGCCGAGCGTCGTGTTTGACAGCACTGGAAAGAACGCCACGATCCAGGCGCAGACGATCACCGCGGTCTGCTGCTGCAGGTAGATCAGGAGCAGCGGCGCGATCGCGATCACGGGCGTGACCTGCAGCACCACGGCGTAGGGGAATAGCGAATATTCCAGCCATTTCGACTGGTTGAACAATAGCGCCAGCACGATGCCGCCGATTGCGGCGGCAACGAAGCCTTCGAGCGTGGTCAGCAGCGTGACGCCGAGCGATTGCGACAGCACCGGCCAGTCCGCGACCAGCGTCTTCAGCACCAATAGCGGGCTCGGCAGCACGTAAGGTTGGATGCCATAACCGCGGACGATGGCTTCCCAGAGCACGAGGCCGGCGGCGAACACCGCAAGTGGGAGCAGAAAACGGACGAGGTCCTGCGAGGATTTCATGCGCCCGCCTGCCCTGCATAGGATGGCGCCAGCGCGCTGGAGACCTCGCGGCAGAACGCGGCATATTCGGCCGAGGTGCGGAACTCCTCGCCGCGCGGCTGCGGCGAGGTGATACGAAACTCGGCGCCGATCCGGCCCGGGCGCGCGGTCATCACGATCACGCGCTCCGAAAGATAGACCGACTCGAACACGGAGTGCGTCACGAAGATGACGGTCTTGTGCAGGCTGCGCCACAGCGACAGCAGGTCGTTGTTGAGGCGAAAGCGCGTGATCTCGTCGAGCGCCGCGAACGGCTCGTCCATCAAGAGGACATCCGGATCGGTGACCAGCGCGCGCGCCAGCGACACCCGCATCTTCATGCCGCCGGACAGTTCGCGCGGATAGGCCCTCGCGAATTCCGCGAGCCCGACCTGATCCAGCGCCGCATCGACGCGCGCATCGGCGTCGCTCGCGGGCGCACGGGCGAGCTTCAGCGGCAGGCGGACATTGTCGCGCACCGTGGCCCACGGCATCAGGGTCGGCTCCTGAAACACGAAGCCGATGCGGTGGCTGCCGCGCTGCTCCGCGCCATGATGCGAGACCTCGACCGTGCCGGCGCTTGGCGTGGCGAGACCTGCAATGAGCCGCAGCGCGGTGGATTTGCCGCAACCGGAGGGCCCGAGCAGCGAGACGAACTCGCCTCGCCTCACATCGAGGTCGAGCGGCCCGAGCGCCCTCACGCCGCTGTCATAGGTCTTGCTGACGCCGCGCAGGCGCACGGCGAGGTTACTGGCATCGGTTTCCAGCACGGCGCTCTCTACCATCGACGGCGGAATAGCGGTGAGCGCAGCCGAGCTGAGAAAGACACCTCTCTACGCGGCGAACAACGTGACGACCGCATAGGAGACTCGGGAGGCAGCGGCGGTCGGCTCCCTCTCCCTGTCTCTTATACACATCTCCGAGCCCACGAGACTTAGGAT
>NZ_JAQOSR010000078.1:0-38929 GCF_046718885.1 Bradyrhizobium sp. UFLA01-814
GTGGGGGTGTCACCGCGAATCCCATCTTGGTGAGAGCCCCCACCCGCCGCGCTAAGCGCGTCGGCCTCCCCCGCAAGCGGGAGAGGCTGAGCGAGCCTGCGGTCCAACTCTGCATCAACCAACAATTCATCGCGCTCTAGCGCACGCCGCGGCGAAATTTCGTCGCGGCATTCGCATGATCGGAAACGCGAGCGTGCCGGCGGTCCAGCTGCGTTCCTTCTCCCGGAATTTCTGAACGGAATCGCAGGGCGCCATGCCGGCGACGGGGTTGTCGGCGATCCCTGATTGCTTCAGGAGATCGTCCGAAACGTCGAAACCCCTGGGAACGAAATGTCCATCACGAAACGCTCGCATGTCCTGGTCGCAATTGCCGCCGCGTGTCTATCATTTGCGGCCAGCGCTGCCCGAGCGGAGGATGGCGTGCTGCGGGTCGGCATCATCACCGACATGAGCGGGCAATATTCCGACGGCAATGGCCCGGGATCGGTGATCGCGGCGCAAATGGCGGCGGAGGAAATCGGCGGCACGGTCGCCGGTCGCAAGATCGAGATCATTTCGGCGGATCACCAGAACAAGCCTGACGTGGCGACCGGCATCGTGCGCAACTGGATCGACAACAAGGGTGTCGATGTGGTCGCCGAAGGCGTCAATTCCGCGGTGGCACTCGCGATCCAGACGGTGACGCGCGAACGCAAGAAGCTGTTCCTGATCTCGGGCTCCGGTTCGTCTGACCTCACCGGCAAGCAATGCTCGCCGACCAGCGTGCAGTGGACCTATGACACCTATGCCTCCTCGAACGCGACGGCGAAGGCCGTGGTGGCCCGCGGCGGCACGCCCTGGTTTTTCCTCACGGCGGATTATGCGTTCGGCCAAGCGCTGGAGCGCGATGCGAGCAAGGCCGTGACATCGGCCGGCGGCAAGGTGCTCGGCGCGGTCCGCCACCCCTTCGACACCGCCGATTTCTCGTCCTTCCTGCTGCAGGCCCAGTCCTCCGGCGCCAAGATCCTGGCGCTTGCCAATGCGGGTTCCGACTTCCGCAACGCGGTGTCGCAGGCCGACGAGTTCAACATCCGCGCCAGCATGCAGGTCGTCGCACTACAGGTGACACTCACCGACGTGCCTGCGCTTGGCCTCGCGCATGCGCATGATCTGCTGTTCACCGATTCCTTCTATTGGGATCGCACGCCGGAGACGCGCGTGTTCGCCCAGGAGTTCTTCAAGCGTCATGGCGCGATGCCGACCGCCTACCAGGCCGGCGTCAACTCGGCGCTCCGGCACTATTTCAAGGCGGTCGCCGCCACCAACTCGGTCGATTCGGAAACCGTGATCGCGCAGATGCGCAAGACCCCGGTCAATGATTTCTTTGCCCAGAATGGCCTCGTGCGCGAGGACGGCCGGATGGTGCATGACATGTATCTGATGCGCATCAAGAAGCCGGAGGAGTCCAAGAGCAAATGGGACCTCTACGAGTATCTCGCGACGGTGCCGGGCGACCAGGCCTTCCGTCCGCTCGATGAAGGCGGCTGCCCCTACGTCGCCAAATCCCACTAGCCGCGTCAGAAATTTGCGTCGAGCCTTCGCGTGAGTTTTTCTCCTATCATGCGCGAGTTTTGATCGGTTGTCCGGCGCCGATCCTGACGATACGTTCGTGTTGAGGTCGGTCTGGGTCGGCAGATCATGCTCCTGCGCAGTTTCGAGCGAACTGCGGCGTGCGGCGCGTTGACCTCGCTGAGACCTTCTCGTCCGCCCTGCAAGGCCGGGCGCAGAAGCGATCTGGACAGGAGACGCGGCAACATGACGGGCGACACGGGTGTTCGGGCCGGCCAGTGCCATTGCGGCGCGGTGCGTTTCGAGGCGACGCTCAGCGACGGCTTCAATTCGATCCGCCGCTGCACCTGCTCTTACTGCCGGATGCGAGGTGCCGTCGTCGCCATGGCGGAGATGGGCGGGATCAAGGTCCTGCACGGCGAGGATGCGTTAACGAGCTACCGCTTCCATACCGGATCGGTGCAGCACTTCTTCTGTTCGCGCTGCGGAATCTACACCCATCATCAACGACGATCCAACCAGAACCTGTATGCCGTCAATGTGGCCTGCCTGGACGGCGTAAGCCCGTTCGATTTCCCCGAGGTGCCTGTGATGGATGGCGTTAATCATACGAACGACACCGGCAAGCCGACGCGCCGGGCAGGCACACTCCGCTTCATCCCGGCCGACTAACGATCGCTGTCGGCCGACGACCGCCCGGTTAGTCGCGGGACGACGGTGAGATCGTGCAACACGTTCGGTGTCGTCCCTGCGAAAGCAGGGACCCATAACCACCGATGCTGATTATTGCGCGTCGCTGGAACAACGAGTCCCCTTAACAACCTCGGCCGCGGAGTATGGGTCCCTGCTTTCGCAGGGACGACAGCTGTGGTGAAATCAAGCGGGACGTCATCGCGACGGCCCCATCACCGTGTTCACGAGGCACCATGACCAACACCATCGAGGCTTCCGACGGCGGCTACCGCTTCATGCCCGGCGTCAGTCAGTATTCCTGCGGCATCGGTGCGCTGCCTGGCTTTGCCATCGAGCGCGTCAGGTTCTCTGAACCGGTGCCGCTGGGCGCGGGTTTTGCAAGGATCGCGGATATCATCGGGGCCTCAGGCCGTCCGCTGACGGCGTTCGGCGCCTGCGAGCTGCGCTCCCCGGCGCCGTTCACCGAGGACGGCTTCAGGGCCTTCAACGAGATCTACATCAAGACGCTGGTGGCCTGGGGCGTGATGCGGGACGGCGTCAATCCGGTGGCGCGTAGCAATGTCTGTCCGAAGCTCGATCCGCCCGGCGAGCCGAGCTTCCACGCCTTCTGCTACACGGTGCCGGCCGCCAAGGACGAACCAACCAGCTTCGTCGTCGCCGGCAGCGGCGAGTCGGTCGAGGGCAAGGCCAATTACCGCGATCATACCGTAGCTCTCGGCGACACCAGCCCGGCCGGCCTCCTGGCGAAGGCGAAATTCGTGGCCGACGAGATGGAACGCCGGATGAGCGCCTTCGGCGGCCGTTGGCAGGACACCACCGCGGTGCAGCTCTACACCGTGCACGACGTCTATCCGGTGCTGGAAAGCGAGCTCGGCCGCCGCGGCGTGCTTCGCAACGGCTTGACCTGGCATTTCGACCGGCCGCCGGTGGTTGGCCTCGACTTCGAAATGGATTGCCGGCGCGTGCATCGCGAACGCGTGGTGTGATGTCGGTCGCGTGATGCATCAAAAGCGCGTGTGGGTGCATGTGGAAGCGTGCGCCCTTTCTTGACACGGATCGCGTCAACCGTTTCCCTTCGCCATCGACGTCAGCGGCTGGGTGAGCGCGGGTGCAGAACGAATCTGTGATCAGGCGGCGGGATCTGCTGGCGCTGATTGGCACCATTGCCGGCAGTTCGGCGATGTATCACGCGATGACGAGCCTCGGCTTCGCGTCCGAATCCGCCTACAAGGGGCCGCTGAAGCTCGCGGGCGACGTGAAGGGCGCCTCGGTGCTGATTCTCGGCGCGGGGCTTGCCGGGATGACGGCGGCTCTGGAGCTGCGCAAGGCCGGCTACAAGGTCCAGATCCTCGAATTCAACAACCGCGCCGGCGGCCGCAACTGGTCGATCCGCGGCGGCGACAGTTTTGTCGAGCTCGGCGGCTTCAGGCAGACCAGCCAGTTCGAGCAGGGGCTCTATCTCAATCCCGGCCCTTGGCGGATTCCCTATCATCACCGTGCGCTGCTCGACTACTGCCGCCGGCTCAATGTGACGCTGGAACCCTTCATCCAGCTCAACCACAACGCCTATCTGCACGCGACGCGTGCATTCGGCGGCAAGCCGCAGCGCTTTCGCAGCATCAAGGCGGATTTCCAGGGCGGCGTCTCGGAGCTGCTCGCAAAGATCACCCAGCAGGGCCGGCTCGACGAGACCATCGGCAAGGAAGATCAGGAGATCCTGCTGCAGTCGCTGCGCGACTGGGGCGCGCTGGATCGCGACTACAAGTACAATGCCAACCTCGTGTCGGCCGAGTTCCGCGGTTATGCGCGCGATCCCGGCGGCGGCTTGATGGGCGATCCGCTGCCCAGCGACCCGATCTCGCTGCAGGAGCTGCTGCGGTCGCGGATGTGGCGCTATCTGCAGACCTTTGCGCGCTACGATTTCCAGACCACCATGTTCCAGCCGGTCGGCGGCATGGACATGATCGGCAAGGCGTTCGCGCGCGAGGTCGGCGATCTCATCCGCTATGGCGCCAAGGTGACGCAGATCCAGCAGAACGGCTCCGGCGTCACCGTCAGCTATGTCGACACCGCCAGTCCATCCACGGTGCAGCAGGCGACCGCCGACTGGTGCATCTGCACCATCCCGTTGCCGATCCTGAGCCAGTTGCCGGTCGATGTCAGCGCCCCGATGAAGAGTGCGATCGACTCCGTGCCCTATGCCGCCTCGGTGAAGATCGGCCTGCAGTTCAAGCGGCGGTTCTGGGAGGAGGATGACGCGATCTATGGCGGCATCAGCTACACCGACCTGCCGATCCGGCAGATCGCCTATCCGAACTATGGCTTCAACCGCGGCGGCCGCGGCATCCTGCTCGGCGCCTACATGTATGGCGGTGCGAATTCCTTCGAGTTCACCGCGATGACGCCGGCCGAGCGGGTCGCCAGCGCGGTCGAGTTCGGCGCCGCAATCCATCCGCAGTACAGAAACGAATTCGAGAACGGCGTCGCGGTGGCCTGGCATCGCGTGCCGTTCACGCTGGGTTGCGCCGGCGAATGGACCGAGGCCACCCGCGCGCAGCATTACCGCAATCTCTGCCAGATCGACGGCCGTATCGTGCTGGCGGGCGAGCACGCCTCGCAGCTGCCGGCCTGGCAGGAGGGCGCCATCCTGTCCGCGCTCGACGTCATCTCCCGGCTGCACGAACGCGTGGTGAAGACATGATGATGCGGACCGCAACATCCGCCATCGCTGCACTGGTGCTGCTGTCGGCGACGGCAGCCCTTGGGCAGGACAGTGGCGCGGGCAAGCGCACCTTCTCTTCGGGCTACCGCTTCGTCGAGATGACCGGCGAGGAGCTGTTCGCCAATGTGTGCCAGGGCTGCCACATGCCGGATGCGACGGGCGCGAGCGGGGCGGGCAGCTACCCGTCGCTGGCCGGCAACAAGAATCTCGAGGCCGGCAGCTATCCGGTCTTCCTGGTCATCAATGGCCGCCGCGGCATGCCGGCGTTCGGCGACATGATGACCGATGGTCAGATCGCCGCCGTTGTGAATTATCTGCGGACGCACTTCAGCAACAACTATGAGGACGCGGTGACGACCAAGGATGTCCAGGACGCCCGCCGCTGACAAGAACACTCGGGGAGAGTTTGATGAAATTCATCGGTATCGCACTGGGCGCCGCGTTGTCGGCGATGGCGACCGCTGCCTCGGCTGACGTGGTCAGGCATCCGATTCCCAATTCGACATTCCCGATCGCGCAGGCCGTGACCGTCACCGGCAACACCACGACCGTCTATGTCAGCGGCCAGGTGCCGCCGGCGATCAACAAGGACGCCGATCCGTCGAGCCCGCAGGCCTACGGCGATACCAGGACGCAGACCGTCGGCGTGCTCAACCGCATCAAGGCCATTCTGGAAGGCCAGGGCCTTGGCATGGGCGACGTCGTCAAGATGCAGGTGTTCCTGGTGCACAACGCGTCCGCGCCGATGGACTTCAAGGCCTTCATGGAGGGCTACACCCAGTTCTTCGGCGGCAGCCAGCCGAACCTGCCGGCGCGCTCGGTGGTCGGCGTCGCGGCGCTCGCCAATCCCGGATTCCTGGTCGAGATCGAGGTGATCGCGGCCAAGGACACCAACAAGGATTCGAAATAAGGACTGCAAATAGCGTGCGCGAAACTGCGGAGCATGCGCGCGGAAATTGAAGGGCTCGCCGTCTTGCCAAAGCGCGTGTCGCCTGTCTGAATTCGCTCCAATCAGGTGGCGGAATTCTGGGAGAGCATGATGTCGCACAAGGCCCGAAACACGGTTCGATCGCTGCGGCTCGCGGCGGCGTTTGGACCGGCGCTGCTCGCAACCGGCGCCGCGGCGCAGGGGCTGACCGAGCAGCAGCAATTCGCCCGCGGCATCTACCAGGAGCTGGTCGAGATCAACACGACCACCGCGACCGGGGATACCCAGAAGGCGGCGGAGGCGATGGGTGCGCGGCTCCGCGCGGCGGGTTTCCCCGAGGCCGACGTGCACGTGTTCTCGCCGGCGCCGCACAAGGGCAATCTGGTGGCGCGGCTGCACGGCTCCGGCGCGCGCAAGCCGATCCTCCTGGTCGCCCATATCGACGTCGTCCCCGCCAACCGCGAGGACTGGTCGGTCGATCCGTTCAAGCTCACCGAGCAGGACGGCTATTTCTACGGCCGCGGTTCCAGCGACGACAAATACATGGCATCCGCCTTCATCACCAATCTGATCCGCTACAAGAAGGAGGGCTACAAGCCCGACCGCGACATCATCGTGGCGCTCGAGACCGACGAGGAAATCCTCGATGCCAACGGTCTCGGCATGCAGTGGCTGATCAAGAACCACCGCGACCTGATCGATGCCGAGTTCGCGCTCAATGAAGGCGGCGGTGTCGGTCTCAAGAATGGCAAGGCGATCCGCAACAGCGTGCAGACCAGCGAGAAGGTCTCGATCGGCTACCAGCTCACGGTGAAGGATCGCGGCGGCCACTCGTCGCTACCGCGCAAGGACAATGCGATCTATCACCTCGCCGAAGGCCTCGTGCGGCTCTCCAAATTCGACTTCCCGATGAATCTCAACGAGACCACGCGGATCTATTTCACCAAGACCGCCGAGGTCGACACGTCGCATGCCGACGACATCAGGGCAATCCTGGCGCCGCAGCCCGATCCGGCGGCGCTGGCGCGCTTGTCGGAGAATCCGGGCTATAATGCGCAGCTCCGCACCACCTGCGTCGCGACCATGCTGGAGGGCGGCCACGCCATCAACGCGCTGCCGCAGCTGGCGACCGCCAAGGTGAACTGCCGGATCCTGCCCGGCGAGCCGGTCGAGGGCGTGCAGGCGACGATCGAGCGCGTGCTCGCCGACAAGGAGATCGCGGTGGCCCCGACCGGCAAGGCCGTGCTGAGCCCGCCGTCGCCCCTCAACGAGGAGATCATGGGTTCGATCGAGAAGCTGTCGAAGGAGTTCTGGCCGGATGCGTCGATCGTTCCGGTCATGAGCACCGGCGCGACCGACGGCAGCTATCTGCGTAACGCGGGGATTCCGACCTATGGTCACTCCGGGCTGGCCGCCGATGTCGACGACAACCGTATCCATGGCAAGGACGAGCGCGTGCTCGTCAAGTCGTTCTACGAGGGCGAAGAGTATCTCTATCGCCTGGTCAAGATGCTCGCCGGCGGGAAATGATGGCTGACAGCAAGGCAAAGACACGGGTTGCGGTCGCCGGCCTCGGCGCGATCGGCACCGACGTCGTCAAGGCGCTCGATCAGGGCATCGAGGGCCTGACGCTGGTTGCGGTGTCGGCGAACAACCCGGACAAGCACCGCGGCTGGGTGGCGGAGCTCAAGTCGGCGCCGAAGCTGGTGCCGATCGAGCAGCTGGCCGAGGTCGCCGACATCGTGGTCGAGTGCGCGCCGAGCAGGGTGGTCCGTTCGATCGTGGCGCCGGTGGTCGAGCGCGGCAAGGCCGCTGTCGTGCTGAGCGTCGGCGCGCTGCTGCAGAACGAGGACCTCGTCGATCTTGCGAGAGCCCATGGCGGCCAGATCATCGTGCCGACCGGCGCGCTGATCGGGCTCGATGCCGTGACCGCCGCGGCGATCGGAACCATTCATTCGGCGAAGCTGGTGACGCGCAAGCCGGTTGCGGGCCTCGTCGGCGCGCCGCACCTCGTCGAAAACAACATCCGGATCGAGGGGATCACCGAGCCGCTGCGCATCTTCGAGGGCAGTGCGCGCGACGCCGCAAAGGGCTTTCCGGCCAACCTCAACGTCGCGGTGGCGCTGTCGCTGGCCGGCATCGGCCCCGACCGCACAAGGGTCGAAATCTGGGCGGATCCGACCGTAACCCGCAACACCCACCGGATCGAGGTCGATTCCGATTCCGCGCGGTTCTCGATGATGATCGAGAACATTCCCTCGGAGAACCCGAAGACCGGCCGCATCACCGCGCTGTCGGTCATCGCCTGCCTGCGCAAGCTGCGCGCGTCGTTGCGGATTGGCACCTGATGAAGATTGCGCCCGACGATCTGTTGCTGGTCATCGACGTGCAGAACGATTTCTGCCCCGGCGGCGCGCTGGCGGTCGCGGAGGGCGATGCCGTGGTGCCTGTCGTCAACCGGCTCGCCGGGCGGTTCGACCATGTCGTGCTGACCCAGGACTGGCATCCGGCGGGCCACAGCTCGTTTGCGACCTCGCATCCGGGCGCGGCGCCGTTCTCCGAGATCGCCATGCCGTATGGGCCGCAGACGCTGTGGCCGGATCATTGCATCCAGGGCAGCGCGGGCGCGGCGTTTCATCCCAACCTTGCGACCGAGCGGGCCGAACTCGTGATCCGCAAGGGATTCCGGGCAGCGATCGATTCCTACTCGGCGTTCTTCGAGAACGACCGCAAGACGCCGACCGGGCTCGCCGGCTATCTGCGCGAGCGCGGCCTCAGGCGCGTCGTGATGGCGGGGCTCGCCACGGACTATTGCGTGCAGTATTCGGCGCTCGATGCGCGCCGGCTCGGTTTCGATACCATTGTCGTGCTGGCAGGCTGCCGCGCCATCGATCTCGGCGGTTCGCTTGCCGTCGCCACCGCGGCGATGCGCGAGGCCGGGGTGGAGCTTGTTGAGGAGCTCGTCTGAGCGTGGCCGAAGAGGGGCAAAAACCGTTGTTTTGACTGGCTTTTTGTTCTAATCCCCAGCCGTTGATGATCACGCGCAGCGGAGCTTTCGTGTCGGGACAGGTTTTGCGGATAGGGACGCGCAAGAGCGCGATGGCGCTCGCGCAGACGGATGAGGTCGCGCGCCTGCTGCGCGCTTCGGCGCCGGACCTTGCCGTCGACATCGTCAAGTTCGAGACCCGCGGCGACCAGGACCAGACCAGCAAGCTGTTGCGCCATGGCGGCAAGGGCGGCGCCTTCGTCGCCGAGATCCGCGAAGCCATGCGCGCCGGCACCTTGCAGGCGGCGATGCATTCGCTGAAGGACGTGCCGGGCAACGAGGAGACGCCGGGTCTCGTCATCGCCGCGATGCTGGCGCGCGATGCCGCCAATGACAGCCTCGTGCTGCGTCCCGGCCTGTCGCTCGAGACCCTCCGCGCCGCGCGCGGCAAGGGCTTCATGATCGGCACCAATGCAGTCCGCCGCGCCGCCTATCTGCGCCGGCTGTTTCCGGAAGCGACGGTGATCCATTATCGCGGCGCCGCTGATACGCGGGTGGCCAAGCTTGATCGCGGCGACAAGCAGCGGCTGCCCGGTGGCGGCGAAGTGGGGCCGGCGGACGCGCTGGTGATGGCGCGCTCGGGTCTGGAGCGCATCGGCATGACCGCGCGCATCGCGCATGATTTCTCGGTCGGCGAGATGCTGCCGGCGGTCGGCCAGGGCATTGTCGCGGTGGAATGCGTCGAGACCGACTGGGCAACGCGCGCGCGGCTTGCCGGGATCGACAACGCGCCGTCCCGGCTCGCTGCCGAGGCCGAGCGCGAGGTGCTGTGGGTGCTCAACGGTCATTGCAATTCGCCGATCGCCGGCCACGCCACGCTCGCGGGTAGCGAGATGACGCTGCGCGCCTCGGTGCTCGACGAGGCCGGTGCCGGCTTCATCGAGGTGACGCGGCGCGGGCCCGCGGATCGTCCGCGCGAACTCGGCCGCGCCGTGGGCATGGAGCTGCTCGAGAAGGGCGCCGCCGAAATCATCGCCCGCACCCGGATCGACGAATAGCGATATCTATCCCACGTCGTCCCGGCTTTCGCCGGGACGACACCGGTGCGTGGGGCCTAATCCCGATCCGCCCGCAGCGGCCAGCTGCCGATGATGCGGAACCGCGATGCGCTGTCGGCTTGCTTGAACAGCGCGATGCGGTCGATTGCGAGCCGCGTGAGGTCGACCGCCGCGAACCGTGTGCGCAGCTGCGCCACGATCGGGCCGCGCCGCTCGTCGCTCAGCCGCCCCGTCAGCGTCATGTGGAAGCGGAACTCCTCCATGACATAGGGATAGCCCCAGCGGTCGAGATAGTCGCACTGCCGCGCGGTGAGCCGCTCGGGCTTGCGCCGCGCGCGATCCGCGGCTGTCAGCGGGGTACGGAACGCGTCGAATTCGGTGACGCAGTCGGCGGCAAGCTGTTGCAGATCATCCGAGCGGCCGGCTGGGATGACCGCGATGAACCCGCTGATCGCGTCGATCACCGGTTCGATTACCGGAATGCGCCGCGCGCGGCCGGCGAAGGCGGCACAGGCATCGAGAAGCTCGGCCTCGCTCCGACCGTCGGCGAGCGCGGTGGGCGCTTTCAGCGTGGCGTGGAATCCATACTTGCGCGGATCTTCGGTGATCTCGCGCCAGTCCGGCGTGACGCCTTCGGGAAACGGCAGGTCGTCGCCCGACACCGCATCGTAACCGAGCAGTGTCGAACCGAAGCGGTGCAGGACGCTGTCGGGTGACGGCGCATAATAGATCGCGTAGCGCGGAGTGCTGGCCATGGGACTGGGCTACGCCGCCGCAACCGTCTTGCGCGGCGCGAGCGAATGAACGAGGCAGCTCGCGTCCGCCAGATGCACCAGCCGTCCGGCTGAGATCACGGCGACGATGCGCGGCCGCAACGGCGCCTTGTCGTCGACGACGATGATGTCGGCACGGCGGCCCGCGGCGAGCACGCCGCGGTCGGCGAGCCCTGCCGCGCGCGCCGGTGCCGACGAGATCAGGTCCCAGGCTTTGGCGAGCGGCAGGATGCCGTCGGCGGCGAGGCGGAACGCCGCGAGCAGCGGCGCCGGATAATAGTAGTCCGACGCCAGCACCGAGCAGAGGCCCTGTGCAATCATGTCGGATGCCTTGGTCCAGCCGGTGTGGCTGCCGCCGCGCACCACATTGGGCGCGCCGAACACGATGAAGTCGCCCGCGCCGGCGGCATCGCGCGCGGTCTCCTCATTGACGGGGAATTCGGCGATCGTGGCGCCCAGCGCGCGAAACTCCTGGCGCATCGCTGGGCTGTTGTCGTCGTGTGAGAGCATACGGATATCGGCCGCGCGCGCAGCGGCTGCCAGTCGCGCGATCGAGGCGGGCACTTCGGAACGGCGCGCCACGACCCGGTCGAGCATGTCGTTGACGGCTTCGACGGAGAGCCCGGTGCGTTCGGCCAGCTGGTTGCGCTTCTTCGGCTTGACGTTGCTGTGGTCGTTGAAGGTGAACAGATCGATGCGGCCTTCACTGAGCCATTGAATGATCTCGGCCTCGGCCTCGAGATTGTGGGTCTCGTGACGCAGGTGGAAGCGGGTGTCGGCGGCGAGCTGCGGCCGCAGCGCCTCGATCGCGTCGAGCAGCTTGCGCGCATTCTCCGCGCTGCGCAGGCCGGGCTCCCACGACCAGGTCGTGCCATGGAACACGGTGGTGATGCCGTTGGCGATCGCCTGCCGGTCGCTGTCAACAAGCGCCACGTCGGTCGGGAAGTCGACGCTTGGGCGCGGCATCATCTGCCGCTCGAACGCATCGCCGTGCAGGTCGATGATGCCGGGCAGCACCAGGAGGCCACTGGCATCGATGTGAAGCGCGGCGCGACCCTGCTCGGCGTCGAGCGCGCCGATGTCGCGGCCCGTGGTCCGCAGCGAGGTCTCGACCAGGGCGCCGTCAACCAGCGTGCGCCCGCCCTCGATGAAGATGTCCGTCACGATGCGGCGCTCCGTTGTTTGGCTTGTGATTGGGATACGGCCTCGGCCTCATGCTTGTCGAGGAATTCCTCGACCGCGAGCTTGCGAAAGTCGGGCAGGACACGCCGAAGTGTTTCGTGATCCCAGTCCCACCATGCGAGCGCGGCGAGGCGGTCGGCGATCGTCTCGGAGAAGCGCCGCTTCACCGGCCGCGCCGGATTACCGGCGACGATGGTGTAGGCGGGGACGTCCTTGGTCACGATCGCGCCGGCGGCAATGACGGCGCCGGTTCCGATGTTCCGTCCTGGTAGCAGGATCGCACCATGCCCGATCCAGACGTCATGGCCGATATGCACGTGATGCGCACGTCGCCAGTTGAAGAAGTCGGTGTCGTCGCTCTCCCCGGGAAAATACGCGCTGGCGCGATAGGTGAAATGTGCCTGCGTCGCGCGATGCATCGGGTGGTTGCCGGGGTTGATGCGGGTCATCGCCGCGATCGAGCAGAACTTGCCGATCGAGGTGTAGGTGATCTGGCTGTCGTTCACGACGTAGGAATAGTCATCCATGCTCACTTCAAGCAGGATCGTGCGCGCGCCGACCTCGGTATATTTGCCGAGCTTGCTCTCACGGACCGACGCAGTCGGGTCGACGGTCGGCACAACCGAGAGTGTTTTTCCGGCCATCAGGGCCTCCGCAAATGTTCAAGAATCTTTGGCTTCCGGGGATGTGTGCTCGTCATCGGGACGCTTGATGACAACATCATGACGTTGCGATGACGGCAAGGGAGCGACAAGGGAGGGGTGTGGACGATCGCCGCACCGCAGCGCTGTCGTCACATAACTGTAAAACGCCGGGGATAGCGATGGCCCAACGAGGCGCGGTTGGAGCATTACATGCTGGTGGTGGAAGGTTTGACGTGCCGGTTCGGCACGAAAGCCGCAGTCGACAACGCGTCCTTTTCGATCGCGCCGGGCAGCTTTGTCGGCGTGATCGGCCGCTCCGGTGCCGGCAAGTCGACGCTGCTGCGGATGATCAACCGTCTCGCCGATCCGACTTCCGGCCGTATCCTGTTCGAAGGCACCGACGTTACCGCGTTGCGCGGCAAGGAACTGCGGCGGTGGCGCGCGCGCTCGGCGATGATCTTCCAGCAGTTCAACCTGGTCGGCCGGCTCGACGTGCTGACCAATGTGCTGATGGGCCGTCTGGCCCAGATCCCATCCTGGCGCTCGCTGGCGCAGGCCTGGCCGGAACAGGACAGGGCGCTCGCGCTGTCAGCGCTCGATCAGTTCGATATCGCCCAGCTCGCGGCACAGCGCGCCGATCAGCTCTCCGGCGGCCAGCAGCAGCGCGTCGCGATCGCCCGCGCGCTGGTGCAGGAGCCCGACATCATTCTCGCCGACGAGCCGATCGCCTCGCTTGATCCGCGCAACACCAAGATCGTGATGGATGCGCTGCTGCGCATCAACAAGCATTTCGGCATCACTGTGCTCTGCAATCTGCACTCGCTCGACCTGGCGCGGACCTATTGCGACCGCCTGGTCGGCATGGCCGCGGGCCGCGTGGTGTTCGATGGCGCCCCCGCGGCGCTCACCGACCATATCGCCCGCGAGCTCTATGACCTCGAGGCCAATGACGTCATCGGCGCAGCACCGCTGCCCGCGCCCGACGGTGCAACTGCGCCGGCACTCGGCACCGCAGCCGCGGCCTGAGCGTCGCGCACTTTTCAATCTGGGAGGCCGAGCATTTTGCCCGGCCAACAGGTGCAACTACGACAAAAGAGGGGTAGTCATGTTCACTCGTCGCATCATTCTGGCTGGCGCCGCCGCGCTGGCATTTGCCGGTTCGGCCTCCGCGCAGGACTGGAAGGCAAAATATCCGGAGCTCACCTTCGCGGTGGTGCCGGCCGAGAACGCCTCCGGCGTCACCGAGCGCTGGACGCCGTTCGTCGCGTACCTGTCGAAGGAGCTCGGCGTGAAGGTCACGCTGCGCATTGCCAACGACTACGCGGCCGTCATCGAAGGCCAGCGCGCCGGCAACATCCAGATCGCCAGCTACGGCTCGGCCTCGTTCTCTCGCGCACGCTTGACCGGCGTCAAGACCGACCCGTTCGCCAACGATATGAACGCCGACGGTTCGACCGGCTATTACTCGGTGTTCTTCGTCAAGGCGTCGAGCCCGTACAAGACCGTCGAGGACCTGAAAGGCAAGAATCTCGGCCTGGTCGATCCGAACTCGACGTCCGGCAACAACGTGCCGCGCTTCGAACTCAACAAGATGGGCATCGCGAACGCCGAGGGCTATTTCGGCAAGGTCGTGTTCACCGGCAGCCACGAGAACGCCGTCCTGGCGCTGTCGCAGGGAACCGTTGATGTGGCCGCCAACCAGTGGACCAACGAGGACGATTCCACGCTCGCCCAGATGCTGACCAAGGGCATGCTGAAGAATGCCGACGGCTCGGCGATGAAGAAGGATGATTTCCGCATCATCCACAAGTCGGCGCTGATCATCAACGGCCCCTATGCGTACAACACCGATCTTCCGGAGGATCTGAAGGCTGCGATCGCAAAGGCCTTCTTCGACGCCCCGACCAAGGACAAGGCCGCCTTCGACCGTCTGTCCGACGGACAGAAGAAAGGCTTCCATCCCGCCACCACCAAGGATTGGGACGGCACCATCGAGCTGATCAAGTTCGTCGACGGTTTGCGCAAGAAGGCGAGCTGATCGCACGCCTGACGTCACGAGGGCCGGGCGCATAGCCCGGCCCTTTCTCTCCACTCAACTCCGAACCGGACTGGCACGCGTCGATGGCGACCGCCGTATCCATTCTTCCAGCGCAGCAACTGGCGACGCTGGAGGACGCCTACCGCAAGTCCGTCGCACGCAAGCGGTTGAAGGCCGCGCTGGCAACGGCGGCATTCTGTGCGGTGCTGGTGATCGCGGCGTTCGGCGCGGAAGTGAACCTGCGCACGCTGTTCACCTATTTCGGCAATTTCGTCAGCTATTTCGATCGCATCCTGACGCTGGATTCCGGCGCGCGGGTCTGGACCGATCCCGCCGAATGGTTCTGGGGTTGGCATAAATGGCTGAAGATGCTCGGCGAGACGATCCTGATCAGCTATGTCGGCACGCTGACGGGTGCCGTGCTCGCCTTCGCGCTCAATTTCTTCGCGGCCCAGAATACGTCGCCGGGCCCGTGGGTACGCTTCACGATCCGCCGCCTGCTGGAATTCGCGCGCACCGTTCCCGGCATCGTGTTCGCGCTGATCTTCGTGATCGCGTTCGGCCTCGGGCCGATGGCCGGCGTGCTGGCAATCGCGATCCACACCACCGGGGCGCTCGGCAAGTTGTTTGCCGAGATCGTCGAGAATGCCGACATGAAGCCGGTCGAGGGCATCCGCTCCACCGGCGCGAGCTGGCTGTCCTGCATGCGCTTTGCCGTGCTGCCGCAGGTCTCGGCCGGCTATGCCAGCTATGCGCTGCTGCGCTTCGAGATCAACGTCCGCGAGGCGTCGGTGATGGGCTTCGTCGGCGCCGGCGGCATCGGCCAGGAGCTGGTGGTCGCGATCCGCAAGTTCTACTATTCCGACGTCAGCGCCATCCTCATCACCATCATCGTCACCGTCTTCATCATCGACATCTCGACCGGCTGGCTGCGCGGCCGGCTGTTCGGCAAGGAGACCCGTCGATGAGCCAGATGCCGAGGCCGGACACCACGGAACTGCGCGCGAAGTACCCCAGCGTCTTCGAACGTCCCGCATCGGCACGGCTGGCGATGCCGGCCATGATCGCGGCGGCGCTCGCGATCTTCGTGTTCGGACTGGTCGATCTCGATTTCTCGCCGTCCAGGCTGATCGCGGGCCTCGGCCAGCTCGGCTGGATCACCATGCTGATGCTCCCGCCGAATCCGGGCTCGTCGTTTCCGCTCTACATGCAGGCGCTCGGCGAGACGCTGTCGATCGCGGTGCTCGGCACCACGCTTGCCGCGCTGCTGGCGCTGCCGGTCAGCCTGCTGGCGGCGCGCAACATCATCCCCTCGAACCTGATCCGCTTTCCGGTGCGCCGCTTCCTGGATTCGATCCGCGGCGTCGATACGCTGATCTGGGCGCTGGTCTGGATCAACGTCGTCGGTCTCGGCCCGTTCGCCGGCGTGCTCGCGATCATGGTGTCCGACTTCGGCGCGTTCGGAAAGCTGTTCTCGGAGGCGATCGAGGCGGCGGATCGCAAGCAGGTCGAGGGCATCCGCGCGTCCGGCGGCAACGCGCTGCACGAGATCCGCTTCGGCCTGCTGCCGCAGGTGCTGCCCGTGATCGCCGGGCAGGTGCTCTACTTCATCGAGTCGAACACGCGTTCGGCGACCATCATCGGCATCGTCGGCGCCGGCGGCATCGGCTTGCAGCTCGCCGAGCAGATCCGCGTGCTGGAATGGCAGAAGGTATCGTTCCTGATCCTGATGATCCTGATCGCGGTTGCCGCGATCGATTTCATCTCCAGCAAGCTGCGCTTTGCGATCATTGGACAGCGCGCCGTGGTGTAGCTTCTTCTTCGCCTCTCCCCGCGTGCGGGGAGAGGCCGGAATTTCGCGCAGTGCAAATTCCGGGTGAGGGGGACTCTCCGCACACTCAAAGCTTTCGAAGTCGCGTAGACAGCCCGTCACCCCAACCCTCTCCCCGCAAGAGCGGGGCGAGGGAGAAGAGTTCATCGTCAACCGTTCTCGACCAGAAACTCGACGCGCTCGGCGGCGAAGCGCGAGCGCTTGGTCACCAGCGGCTGGTCCAGCATGTCGACGTCGGTGGCGTCGACCACCAGCACCGGCCGTCCCAGCGGCAGGTCGAGCCGCGCGGCGTCGGTCGCATCGACGATCGCCGCAGTGATCCGGGTCGAGGCGCGGTGGTAGTCCTTGACGCCGTAATGTCCGAGCAACTTGGTCATCGAGCGAACGTTGGCGAATACGCTGCCGGCATCGGGAAACCGCTCGGCCGACAGCCAGGTGGTGGAAACGCAGATCGGCGTCCGGTCGGCGAGGCGCACCGCTTCGATCCGGATCAGTGGCGCACCGATCTTCAGGCCCAGTTCGCGTGCGATCTCGCGGTTGGCAACGTCGTCGCCTGCCTCGATCAGCTGGCCGCGCGGCTCGTGGCCGCCGGCGCCGACGATCTCGGAAAATCGCGTGCGTGAGCGCAAGGGATAGGCGAGGCGCTGGGCTTCGACATAGGTGCCGCTGCCGCGCTCCGCGCGCACCAGGCCGCGCTCGGCCAATGCGGCGAGCGCCCGCCGCACGGTGTGGCGGTTGACCCGGTACGTCTCGGCGATCTCCATCTCGCCGGGCAGCTTTTCGCCGGCGGCAAAGCGGCCGTCAGCGATGCCGCGCTCGATGCCGTCGGCGACCTGCCGCCACAAGGCGACGCCGGAACTTTCCTGCATGCTCATGGCGCGGTGATACCAGAAATCTTTGGTTTGTCACGAAACAGTCATGGCGCTCCGCTATCAAGTTGTCTAGTATCATAGACAACTTGATGCAAGCAAGGCTGCCCAAAGGTTTGCCCATGAGTTCGACCGGACCAAACAGCAAACAGGCCCAGCGCAAGGCCGCGATGACGGTGCTGGCGCACGCCGCCGCGACCGACATCGCCGGCAGGCTGGCGGCGATCGAGGTGCCCGCGCATGAGAACCTGCGCGAGCCGGAAAACGGCCTTGTGATGCTGCGCGGGCGGATCGGCGGCGACGGTGCGCCGTTCAATCTCGGCGAGGCGACGGTGTCGCGCGCGGCGGTGCGGCTTGCGACCGGCGAGGTCGGCTTCGGCTACACGCTTGGCCGCGACGCGCGGAAGGCGCAGATGATCGCGCTGTGCGATGCCATGGTGCAGTCGGCGGAACTGTCCGGCGAGGTGGAGGCCAAGGTGATCGCGCCGCTGCGCGTCGCCATGAACGCCGAACGCGGCCGCAAGGCGGCGGAAACCGCGGCGACGCGGGTCGATTTCTACACGATGGTGCGCGGTGAGGGATGATGCAATGACGACGATTGCCGAAATGCCCGCGGGCTTTGCCGACAAGGTGCTGTCGGCGCAGTCGACTTTCCGTTCCGTGATGGATGCGATGGCGCGCCCGGGTAGCGTGCAGCACGTCGCCGCGAGCGTGGGAACGCCCGCCGGCATGATGCGCGGCGCGGCCGCGATCGCGCTGACGCTGTTCGATCACGACACGCCGATCTGGCTTGACGCTGCGATGTCGGCGACGCCGGACGTCGCCCGCTGGCTGAAGTTTCACGCCAGCGCGCCGGTGGTGGCCGATTCCTCGATCGCGAGCTTCGCTTTGATCGGCGATGCCGCGAGCCTGGCGGCGCTCGATTGCTTCGCGTTCGGCAGCAGCGAATATCCTGACCGGTCGACCACGCTGATCCTGCAGGTCGACAGTCTGTCGCAGGGTCCGGCCTTCGAGCTGAAAGGGCCCGGCATCGACGGCAGCGCCGTGCTGCAGGCGATGATCAAGCCAAGCGACCTGTTCCAGCGGCTTGCGATCAACGAAACCCTGTTCCCGCGCGGCATCGATGTCGTGCTGGTCCATGACGATGCCATTGTGGCGATCCCGCGCACCACGCGGCTGATCGCAAGCGGAGTGTGAGCGATGTATGTAGCCGTCAAGGGAGGCGAGCGCGCCATCGAGAACGCCCATCGTCTGCTCGCGCATGAGCGGCGCGGCGACCGCGATGTGCCCGAGGTGACGCTGGCGCAGATCTCCGGGCAGCTCGCGCTTGGTGTCGATCGCGTGATGACCGAAGGGTCGCTCTACGACCGCGAGCTCGCGGCGCTCGCGATCAAGCAGGCGCGCGGCGACATGATCGAGGCGATCTTCCTGGTCCGCGCCTTCCGCGCCACGCTGCCGCGCTTCGGCGCCACCGAGCCGGTCAACACCGGCGAGATGCAGGTGCGGCGGCGGATCTCCTCGACCTTCAAGGACGTTCCGGGCGGCCAGATCCTGGGGCCGACCTTCGACTACACCCATCGCCTGCTTGATCCCCAGCTCGCGGAAGGCTTTGTGCCGGAGCAGCCGGAGACCGCAGAAGCCTCGCAGGCCGCGACGCCGCGGGTGACCGACATTCTCGGCCGTGACGGCCTGATCGAATCCTCACCGCAGGCAGATAGCGACACGCCGGTCGGCGACCTCACGCGCGAGCCGCTGAGCTTTCCGGCCGATCGCGACTTGCGGCTGCAGAATCTGGCGCGCGGCGACGAAGGCTTCCTGCTCGCGCTCGGCTACTCGACGCAGCGCGGCTACGGCCGCAATCACCCCTTCGCCGGCGAGATCCGCTTCGGCGAGGTCGAGGTCGAGTTCTTCGCCGAGGACGCGGGCTTTACCGTGCCGCTGGGCTCGATCGAATTGACCGAGTGTCAGATGGTCAACCAGTTCAAGGGCTCGACCACCGAGGCGCCGTGCTTTACGCGCGGCTATGGCCTCGCCTTCGGGCAGAGCGAGCGCAAGACCATGTCGATGGCGCTAGTCGATCGCGCGCTGCGTGCGCGCGAGCTCGGCGAGGAGGCGGCGGCGCCGGCGCAGGACGAGGAGTTCGTGATGTCGCACTCCGACAATGTCCAGTCGACCGGCTTCGTCGAGCATCTCAAGCTGCCGCACTATGTCGACTTCCAGTCCGAGCTCGGCCTCTTGCGCAAGCTGCGGCAGGAGTTTGCGGAAGCCAACGAGGCGGTGGAAATGCAGGAGGCCGCGGAATGAACGCGCCGACGTACAATTTCGCCTATCTCGACGAGCAGACCAAGCGGATGATCCGCCGCGCGATCCTCAAGGCGATCGCGATCCCCGGCTACCAGGTGCCGTTTGCGAGCCGCGAGATGCCGATGCCCTATGGCTGGGGCACCGGCGGCGTGCAGGTGACGGCGGCGATCCTCGGTCCCGACGACGTGCTGAAGGTGATCGACCAGGGCTCGGACGACACCACCAATGCGATCTCGATCCGGAAGTTCTTCGGCAAGACCGCGGGTGTCGCGACCACGACCTCGACCACGGACGCGACCGTGATCCAGACCCGGCACCGCATTCCCGAGGCGTCGCTGCATGCCGGACAGGTGCTGGTCTATCAGGTGCCGATCCCCGAGCCGCTGCGCTTCCTCGAACCGCGCGAGACCGAGACGCGGCGCATGCATGCGCTCGCCGAATACGGGCTGATGCACGTCAAGCTCTACGAGGACATCGCGCGCTTCGGCCATATCGCCACCGCCTACGCCTATCCGGTGAAGGTGAACGCACGCTACGTGATGGACCCGTCGCCGACGCCGAAATTCGACAATCCGAAGATGGACAATTGCGCGGCGCTGCAGCTGTTCGGCGCCGGCCGCGAGAAGCGCATCTACGCGATCCCGCCCTACACCACCGTGGTGTCGCTGGACTTCGAGGATCACCCGTTCACGCGCTACCGCTTCAACGCGCCCTGCGCGCTGTGCGGCGCCGACAATTCCTATCTCGACGAGATCGTCACCGACGACAAGGGCGGGCGGATGTTTGTCTGCTCCGACACGGACTTCTGCGAGCAGCGCCAGGCCGCCGGCCATCACGGCACCGAGAGCGCAGCGCCGCACAAGGAGAAGGCGCATGTCTGAGCTCTCGAGCCTCGAGAACGATGAGCCGCTGCTGGTGGCCGAGGGGCTTGCCAAGAATTACGGCCGGCTTGCGGCCTGCCGCGACGTCTCGTTCGCGCTCTATCCGGGCGAGGTGCTGGCGATCGTCGGCGAGTCGGGCTCCGGCAAGTCGACGCTGCTGCAGCTGCTCTCGGCGCAGCTCGCGCCGAGCGCCGGCCGGGTGTGCTACCGGATGCGCGACGGCGTGCTGCGCGATCTCGCCGAGCGCGGCGAGGCCGAGCGGCGCTTCCTGTTCCGCACCGACTGGGGCTTCGTGCACCAGGACCCGGCGCAGGGCCTGCGCATGGGCGTGTCGGCCGGCGCCAATGTCGGCGAGCGGCTGATGGCGGTCGGCTGGAATCATTACGGCCGCATCCGCGACACCGCGTCGACCTGGCTGGAGCGGGTCGAGATCGATACCGGCCGCATCGACGACGCGCCGAAGACCTATTCCGGCGGCATGCGGCAGCGGCTGCAGATCGCCCGCAACCTCGTCACCGAGCCGCGGCTGGTGTTCATGGACGAGCCGACCGGCGGCCTCGACGTCTCGGTGCAGGCGCGATTGCTCGACCTGATGCGCAACCTCGTCAGCGAGCTCGGGCTCGCCGCGATCGTCGTGACCCACGACCTCGCCGTGGCGCGCTTGCTCTCGCATCGCGTGATGGTGATGAAGGGCGGCCGCGTCATCGAGACCGGCCTCACCGACCAGGTGCTCGACGATCCGCGCGAGCCCTACACGCAGCTGCTCGTTTCCTCGATTCTTCCGCCATGAGCGTGCCAATGACCGCGATGATCGAACTTGCCGATGCCGAGAAGACCTTCATCATGCACCTGCAGGGCGGCGTCGAACTGCCCGTGGTGCGCGGCGTCTCGTTCCACGCCGATCCGGGTGAGTGTGTGGTGCTGTCGGGCCCGTCGGGCGCCGGCAAATCCTCCATCCTTAAAATGATCTTCGGCAACTACCGCTGCGACAGCGGCCGGATCGGCATCCGCCATCACGGCAAGGTTGTCGACCTTGCCACCGCCGAGCCGCGCCAGGTGCTCAGCATCCGCCGCTCGACCATCGGCTATGTCAGCCAGTTCCTGCGTGCCGTGCCGCGGGTGGCGACGATCGACGTCGTCGCCGAGCCCTTGATCGTCAACGGCGTGGCGCGCGAGGAGGCCCGCGCGCGCGCCGGCCAGCTGCTGCGCCGGCTCAACATTCCGGAGCGGCTGTGGACCTTGCCGCCCTCGACCTTCTCCGGTGGCGAGCAGCAGCGGGTCAACATCGCGCGCGGCTTCATCTCGGACCTGCCGATCCTGCTGCTGGACGAGCCGACCGCTTCGCTCGATGCGGCGAATCGCGCCGTAGTGGTCGAGCTGATCGCGGAGAAGAAAACCGAGGGCGTCGCGATGGTCGCGATTGTCCATGACGACGAAATCCGTCATCTGATCGCCGACCGTATCGTCGATGTGACCTCGTTCGCGGCTGCTGCCTGAAGGATCGTTTGAAATGACCGCCAAGCAAGACACCATCATCGGCAACGCCCGGCTGGTCCTCGCCGATCGCGTGATCGAGCAGGGCTGGGTCGCCATATCCGACGGCAGGATCGCGGAGTTCGGCGAGGGCAGGGCGCCCGAGGCCGCCGAGGATGCCGCCGGCGACCTCCTGATGCCCGGGCTGATCGAGCTGCACACCGACCATCTCGAGATGCACTATGTGCCGCGGCCGAAGGTGTTCTGGAATCCGGTCGCGGCCGTGATCTCCTATGACGGGCAGCTCGCGACCTCAGGCATCACCACGGTGCTGGATTCGCTGCGGGTCTGGCGCGAGGACGGCGCCGAGGATGTCGACGGCCGCGCCGGCGTGCTGGCGGCGGCGATCGCGGCGGCGCGCGAGGAGAATCTGCTGCGCGCCGATCACTTCCTGCATCTGCGCTGCGAGGTGCCGATGCCTGATGTCGTCGCCGAGGCCAAGGAACTGATCGACCGGCCGGACGTGCGGCTGATGTCGCTGATGGACCACACGCCCGGCCAGCGCCAGTTCCGCGACGAGGTGAAGCTGCGCGACTACTATCGCGGCAAGGGCGGCGGCATGACCGACGCCCAGCTCGACGTGCTGTTCGCGCGCCGCTTCGCCTATCAGAAGGAATATGCTGTTGCGAACACCCGCGCCATCGTCGCGCTGGCGCATGAGTACAGGATCCCGCTGGCGAGCCATGACGACACCACGGATGAAAACGTGGTCGACGCCGTCAACGACAAGGTCGCGGTGGCGGAGTTCCCGACAACGATGGAAGCCGCGCGCGGGCTGCATGCCGCCGGCATCGACATCCTGATGGGCGCGCCGAATGTGGTGCGTGGCGGCTCGCACTCCGGCAATATCGCGGCCGTCGATCTCGCCAATGAGGGCATGCTCGATATCCTGTCGTCGGACTACATCCCGTCCAGCCTGCTGATGGCGGCGCTGCAATTGCCGCGGCATGTGCCGGCGATCGATCTCGCTTCCGCCGTGCGCACCGTGACCAAGACACCGGCCGAGGCGGTCGGGCTCAACGACCGCGGCGAGATCGCGGTCGGCCGGCGCGCCGACCTGATCCGCGTGCACGTCGCGCGCGATCTGCCTGTCGTGCGCAGCGTCTGGCGCGAAGGGGGGAGGGTCGCATGACCGATGCATCCGTCGTCGCCGATCGGCGCGCCGGAATCGGTCCCGGCCGGCTGATCCTGGTGGTCGGCCCGAGCGGTGCCGGCAAGGATACGCTGCTTGGGTTCGCCAAGGCGGCCTGTCGCGATGATCGCGATGTCGTGTTTCCCCGCCGGCTGATCACCCGCCAGGCCTCGGCGTCGGAGGACAATGAGGAGGTCAGCGCGGAAAGCTTCCAGCGCGCGGTGGCCGCCGGTGACTACGCCATGCACTGGGAAGCGCACGGCCATCGCTACGCGCTGTCGCGGTCGATCAACGACGATATCGGTGCAAGACGCACCGTGATCGCGAACGTCTCGCGCACCGTGATCGCGGCGGCGCGCCGCAACTATGCCAATGCTGTCGTGGTGCTGGTCACGGCGCCGCCGGATGTGCTGGCCGCGCGGCTCGCAATGCGGGCGCGCAGCAGCGACGGCCTTCTCGAGCAGCGGCTGGCCCGTACCGTCGACGAGAGCACGTCGATGCCCGATTTCACCATCGTCAATTCCGGCACCGCCGACTATCATGCGCGACAACTTGTCCGCATCATCAAGGGCGAACGCTGGGACGACTAGAGCGTTTTCGAGCGAAGTGGATCCCGGTTCGCGTGAAGAAAACGCGTCGAAAAGGAAGCAGAGGAGAACGGCACGAATGTCGGTGATCGAAACGGTCGAGCAACTTGAGGCGATCTACGGCTTCCCGAACGACGCGTCGACCGTGAAGGTCGCCGATCACGTGACTCCGCTCTATCGTGTGCTCATCGAGAAGTCGCCGTTCGTGTCGCTTGCGACCGCAGGCCCCGAAGGGCTCGATTGCTCGCCGCGCGGCGACCTGCCGGGCTTCGTGCGCATCCATGATGCGAAGACGCTGATGATACCGGATCGCCGCGGCAACAATCGCTGCGATTCGCTGCGCAACATCGTTCGCGATCCCCGCGTCGGCTTGCTGTTCCTGATTCCCGGCTCGGGCAGCACGCTGCGCATCAACGGCCGCGCTTATGTCACGGCCGAACCGGAACTGCTCGCTTCCTTCATGATGGAAGGCAAGGCGCCGCGCACGGTGATCGTAATGCATGTGGAGGAGATCTACTTCCAGTGTGCGCGCGCGATCGTGCGCTCCGATCTCTGGAATCCGGACAAGCGGGTCGATCCGGAGGCGTTGCCGACGCCGGGCCAGATCCTCGCCGAGATGAGCGAGCACACGGTCGGCGGCGACAAATACGATCGGGAATGGCCGGAGCGCGCGCGGCAGACGATGTGGTAATCCGCGCGGATGGCTGGGAAGCATGATCCGGAAAAGTGCGAAGCGGTTTTCCCTGCGACAAACGCGAAGCGTTTGCGCGGAGATCATGCTCAAACAAAAGCGCTATAGCGCGCTGACGATTGAACCCATCGCGCTTTAGGCTTCAGCCCGGTCTTCCCAGTCTTCCCAGGTCACGTCGTTGTTGATCTCGAGGTAGCGCGCAACGGCGACGCCGATCGTCGGGAAGAAGTTGTTTTCGCCGAGTTGCGCCAGCAGGCCGAATTTCTTCAGCTTGTCCTTGACGGGATCCTTGAGCTCGGCAAAGCACAGCTCGATCTTCTGTGCGTGCAACGCCTCGTCCAGCTCGGCGAGAATGTCGCCCGCGGTCACGTCCACGCTGGTGACCGGCTCGGCCGTGACCACCAGCCAGCGCACCGGGGTCGGAGATTTCGCCACCGCATCCAGCGCGCGTTCCTTGAAGAACTCGGCATTGGCAAAGAACAGCGGCGCATCCCACCGGAACAGCACCAGCCCGGGGATCTGGCGCGCATCCGGGTATCGCGTGATGTCGTGATAGCCCTTCACGCCGGAGGCGCGGCCCAGCACCGCGGAATGCGGCCGCCAGCCGTCCCACAAGAACTCGACGATGGCGAGCACGATGGCGAGGCCTATTCCGGGAATCACGCCGAGCACGGCCACACCGACAAAACAGACCATCGATAGCCAGAACTCCCACTGCTGAATGCGGTAGATTCGCCTGAGGTCGCCGATCTCAAACAGGCCGAGCGCGGCGGCGATGACGACGGCGGCCAATGCGGCGTTGGGCAGGTGCTGCAGCAAATTCGGCGCCATCAGCAGCAGAAAGGCGATGGCCAGCGCGCCGATGACGCTGGTCAATTGAGTGCGCGCTCCGGCAGCTTCCGCTACAGGCGTGCGCGATCCGCTGCTGCTGATCGGAAAACCCTGAAAAAAGCCGGCCGCCAGATTGGCCGCGCCGAGCCCCACCATCTCCTGGTTGGGATCAACACGATCGCCCAATCGTCCCGCATAGGCGCGCGAAAGCACGCTGGTGTCGGCGAACGACACCAGCGCGACGGCGCTGCCGCCGATCAGCACCTGCACGATGTCGCCATAGCTGATCCGGGGAATGGCAAATCCCGGCAGGCCCTGGGGAAGCGAACCCAGGACTGTCACGCCGAAGCGTGCCCCGAGATCGAAAATGCCGGTGATGACCGTCGCCGCGACGACGGCAATCAGAATGCCCGGCAGCCGCTTGTTCCGGGCGAGCAGCAGGATCACCGCCAGCGTCGCTGTGCCGATCCCGAGGGTCGCCCAATGCGTCTTTCCGTCGACGATTGCTCCGACGACCGCCCAGAGGCTGCGCAGAGGTCCATCGCCTTCAATGGAAAAGCCGAACAGCTTTGGCAGCTGGCTGATCAGCACGGTCAGGGCTATTCCGTTCATGTAGCCGTAGCGGATCGGCTTGGAGAGAAGCTCGGTCAGGAATCCCAACCGCGCGATGCCCGCCACGATGCATATCGTTCCGGAGACGACGGCCATCATGGCGGCCAAGGTTGCCGCGCGCAGGGGATCGCCGCCCGACAGCGGAACCACGACGCCGAGGATGATGGCCGCAAGCGCCGAGTCCGGTCCAAGGACAAGGATGCGGCTCGGCCCGAACAACGCGTACACGAGCAGCGGAACGATCGTCGCATAGAGCCCGTAGATGCCGGGCAGGCCGGATGCTTCCGCATAGGCGATGCCGACCGGGACCAGCATGGTCGCGAGCACCAGCCCGGCGACGATGTCGTGTGGGAGCCAAGCCGCTTGATATCGACGCAGCGTGTCGAGACCCGGCAGCCAGCCGGTCCAATGATTCATCCCCGGTCACTCCCAACTTCGTTGGGGCTCGCAGGCGCTTGACGTGAACCGCTCTACCCCTTCGCCTGCTCATCAAACGCTTTCAGCGACACCGCTGCAATCTCGCGCAGCGCGTTGCGGTCGGCGCCCGAGGAGGCCATCACGCACATGCCTGATGTTACCGCGGAGAGATAGCGGGCAAGGGTGGCCGGATCGGCGCTTTCACCCAGGTCGCGTTCGGCCTTTGCGCGGACAAAACGTTCATGCAACTGGTCCTCGGTTCGGGTGCGGCGCGCTGCCAGTTCAAATGGAACATTCTCCGAGCCGGTGCCGCAGGCAAGGCCGCCCTGGACCAGCAGACAGCCGGGCGGGTTGGCGGGATCGGTCTGGGCGTCCGCGTGCTCCATCAGAAATCGTTCGGCTACCTCTCGGGCGGTGGCGGCGCCCAAAACCTTTTCCATCCAGGCGTCGCGTTTCTCGGTGTAGCGGTCGAGCGCGGCCTTCAGCAGACCCTCCTTGCTGCCGAAGGCGGCGTAGAGACTCGGGGGATTGATGTTCATCGCCTCGGTGAGCTGGGCGATCGTCGCGCCCTCGTAACCGTGACGCCAGAACACATCCATGGCCTGGTCCAAAGCGGCGTCCGCGTCGAAAGCGCGGGGGCGTCCCATTCCCATATTTCGTTGCTCCGTAAGCCGGGTGCCGTTTCTATGACGGATTGTCCCTGGCTTATCCTCTTGTTGCACGTGATGTTTTTCCGCGACTTCCCATTTCCCCATGAATGAGATAAGAAATTCATAGTGCTCGATACATAAGTATCTTGCGAACCGGCGTCCAGCTCCACATCTGTAGCGAACACTACAGATATCTGGAGCGCGTGAATGCCCTCGTCAACCCAAAATCCCCGTTCCGGCCGCTTCCGACGTGTCGTCGGCGGTATCGTGATCCTTGGCGCCGTCGCGGTGGCCGGTTCGATCGCGACCGGCCACTATTTTCATGCCGCACAGGCGACCGCGACTGCCGCGGCTCCCGAGCCGGCGGTCCCGGTCACCGTTGCCGTGATCCAGCCGCGGCCGACCACCTTGTTCGATGACTTTTCGGGCCGGCTCGAAGCCGTCGATCGTGTCCAGCTCCGGCCGCGGGTGGCCGGTGCGATCCTTTCGACCAACTTCACCGAGGGCGCGCTGGTGAAGTCCGGCGATATTCTGTTCAAGATCGACCCTGCGCCCTACGCCGCCGAGGTCGATCGCGCCCAGGCGCAGCTCGAGGCCGCCAAGGCCCGCGTCGTGTTCACCACGAGCGAAGTCGAGCGCGGCGCGCAGCTGGTTGGCAACAACATCGTGACCAAGCGCGATTTCGACCAGCGCGACAACGCCAATCGCGAGGCAGTCGCCAACGTCAAGGCCGCCGAGGCCGCGCTCCAGACGGCCAAACTCAATCTCGACTACACCGAGGTGCGGGCACCGGTCGACGGCCGGGTCGGCAGGATCGAGGTCACCGTCGGCAATCTCGTCGCGGCAGGTACGTCTTCGCCGGTCCTGACCTCGCTGGTCTCGGTCAATCCGATCTATGCGAGCTTCGATGCCGACGAGGAAGTCGTGCTGCGCGCGCTGAACTCGATCGCGGACGCCTCCGGCAAGCGCGGCAATCTCGACCAGATTCCGGTCGACATGGTGACGTCGGGCGGCCTCGGCGCCAAGGGGCACATCCAGCTGATCGACAACCAGGTCAACGGGCAGAGCGGCACCATCCGCGTCCGCGCCGTGTTCAAGAACGATGACGGCCGGCTGATCCCGGGGCAATTCGCCCGCGTGCGCATGGGCCAGCCCAAGCAGCAGACGCTGGTGCTGATCGACGAGCGCGCCGTCGGCACCGACCAGGACAAGAAGTTCGTCATGCTGGTCGGCGACGACAGCCGCGCGGTCTATCGCTCCGTCACGCTTGGCGGCGCGGTCGATGGCCTGCGGATTGTGACCGCCGGCCTTAAATCCGGCGACCGCATCGTCGTCAACGGCCTGCAGCGCGTGCGTCCGGGTGCGCTTCTGAAGATGGAAGTCGCCGAAATGGGCGCACGCGACATGCAGCAGGCATCCACTGAAACCAACCAGCACGTCGTGCAGCGCTAGGCGCTGCGCACGGGGGCGGAGCCATGAATCTCTCAAAATTCTTCATCGACCGGCCGATCTTCGCCGGCGTGCTTTCGATCCTGATCTTCCTGGCCGGCCTGATTTCGCTGCTGGCGATGCCGATCTCGGAATATCCCGACGTGGTGCCGCCGTCGGTCGTGGTGCGCGCGACCTATCCCGGCGCCAATCCGAAGGTGATCGCCGAGACCGTCGCGACCCCGATCGAGGAGCAGATCAACGGCGTCGAGGGCATGCTCTATATGTCGAGCCAGGCGACCACCGACGGCGCGATGACGCTGACGGTGACGTTCCGGCTCGGCACCGACCCCGACAAGGCGACGCAGCTGGTGCAGAACCGCGTGCAGCAGGCCGAGCCGCGCCTGCCGGCCGTGGTGCGCCAGCTCGGCATCATCACCAAGAAGAGCTCGCCCGACCTCACCATGGTCGTGCATCTGCTGTCGCCAAACAACCGCTATGACATGACGTATCTGCGCAACTACGCGGTGCTCAACGTCAAGGACCGGCTGGCGCGGATCGACGGCGTCGGCGACGTCCAGCTCTATGGCGCCGGCGACTATTCGATGCGGGTCTGGGTCGACCCGCAGAAGGCCGCCGAGCATTCGTTGACCGCGAGCGACGTCGTGCGCGCGATCCAGGCCCAGAACGTCGAGGCCGCCGCCGGCGTGGTCGGCTCCTCGCCCAGCGTCAAGGGCATCGACCTCCAGCTCTCCGTCAACGCCGAGGGACGGCTGTCGACCGAGGAGCAGTTCGGCGACATCGTGGTCAAGACCGGTTCGGCCGGCGAAGTGGTACGGCTGCGCGACGTCGCGCGGGTCGAGCTCGGCGCCTCCGAATACGGCCTGCGCTCGCTGCTCGACAACAAGCAGGCGGTCGCGATCCCGATCTTCCAGGCGCCCGGTTCGAACGCGCTGGAGATCTCCGACCATGTCCGCGCGACGATGGCCGAGATCAAGAAGAACATGCCGGAAGGCGTGTCGTACCAGATCGTCTACGATCCGACGCAATTCGTGCGCTCGTCGATCGAGGCCGTCATCCACACGCTGCTCGAGGCGGTCGCGCTCGTCGTGCTGGTCGTGATCCTGTTCCTGCAGACCTGGCGCGCCTCGATCATTCCATTGATCGCGGTCCCGGTGTCGATCGTCGGCACTTTCGCGGTGATGCATGTGTTCGGATTCTCGATCAACGCGCTCAGCCTGTTCGGCCTGGTGCTGGCGATCGGCATCGTGGTCGACGACGCCATCGTCGTGGTCGAGAACGTCGAGCGTAACATCGAGTCCGGCCTGTCGCCGCGCGACGCCACCAACCAGGCGATGCGCGAAGTGTCCGGCCCGATCATCGCGATCGCGCTGGTCTTGATCGCGGTGTTCGTGCCACTCGCCTTCATCTCCGGCCTCACCGGACAGTTCTACAAGCAGTTCGCGCTGACCATCGCGATCTCGACCGTGATATCGGCGATCAATTCGCTGACGCTGTCGCCGGCGCTGTCGGCGCTGCTCTTGAAGGGCCATCACGAGCCGAAGGACTGGCTGACCCGGGTCATGGAAAGGTCGCTCGGCTGGTTCTTCCGTGGCTTCAACAAGGTCTTTACGAAATCCTCCGAGAACTACGGCCGCACCGTCACCAAGGTGATCTACGGCAAGGCCGTGGTGATCGGCCTCTATGTGCTGCTGATCGGCCTCACCGGCGTGCTGTTCAAGCAGGTGCCTGGTGGATTCGTGCCGGGCCAGGACAAGCAGTATCTGGTCGGCTTTGCCCGGCTGCCCGACGGCGCGACGCTTGACCGCACCGAGGAAGTGATCCGCAAGATGAGCGACATCGCGCTGACCCAGCCCGGCGTCGAAAGCTCAGTGGCGTTCCCCGGCCTGTCGATCTCCGGCTTCACCAACTCCTCCAACGCCGGCATCGTGTTCTCGACCTTGAAGCCGTTCGACGAGCGCAAGGATCCCTCGCTCAGCGGTCCGGCGATCGCGGCGGCGCTGAACAAGAAATATGCCGGCATCCAGGACGCCTTCATCGCCATGTTCCCGCCGCCGCCGGTCAACGGTCTCGGCACCATCGGCGGCTTCAAGCTGCAGATCGAGGACCGCGCCGGCCTCGGCTATGAGGCGCTGAACGACGCGACCAAGGCATTCATGGCGGCGATGCAGAAGGCGCCGGAGATCGCCGGCGTGTTCTCGAGCTTCCAGGTCAACGTGCCGCAGCTGTTCGCCGACATCGACCGTACCAAGGCGTTGCAGCTCGGCGTGCCGGTCACGGAAGTCTTCAACACGCTGCAGATCTATCTCGGCTCCTACTATGTCAACGACTTCAATAAATTCGGCCGCACCTATTCGGTCTATGTGCAGGCCGACGCGCCGTTCCGCGCGCGTGCCGACGACATCAGGCAGCTCAAGGTGCGCTCGTCGTCGGGTGACATGGTGCCGCTGTCGGCGCTGCTGAAGGTCCGCCAGAGCGCAGGTCCGGAGCGTGCGATCCGCTACAACGGCTTCCTGTCGTCGGACATCAACGCCGCCGCCGCGCCGGGTTATTCCTCCGGCCAGGCGCAGGAGGCGGCGACGCGGATCGCGGCCGAAGTGCTGCCGCCCGGATTCGCTTTCGAATGGACCGATCTGACCTATCAGGAGTTCATCGCCGGCAATTCCGGAATCTGGGTGTTTCCGCTGGCGATCCTCTTGGTGTTCCTGGTGCTCGCCGCGCTCTATGAAAGCCTGGCGCTGCCGCTCTCGATCATCATGATCGTGCCGATGGGGCTGTTGGCCGCGATGTTCGGGGTCTGGCTGTCGAAGGGCGACAACAACGTCTTCACCCAGATCGGCCTGATCGTGCTGGTCGGATTGTCGGCCAAGAACGCCATCCTGATCGTCGAATTCGCGCGCGAGCTCGAATTCGCCGGGCGGTCACCGATCCGTGCCGCGATCGAGGCGAGCCGGCTGCGGTTGCGGCCGATCCTGATGACCTCGATGGCGTTCATCATGGGCGTGCTGCCGCTGGTGCTGTCGACCGGCGCGGGCTCGGAGATGCGGCGCGCAATGGGCGTCGCGGTGTTCTCCGGCATGATCGGCGTCACGGTGTTCGGCCTGTTTTTGACGCCGGTGTTCTATGTGCTGCTGCGCAGCCTCACCGGGATGAAGCCGCTGACGCAGCACGGCGAGACGACCATCCCCGGAAAAGCACACGCGGCATGATGCCGCGTGTGTAAGCTCGATGTCAGCTTCGAAGGATCAGGCTGCGATATCGAGCAGCAGCAGTGACGAACCGCGGACCAGCACCTTGCGGCCCGCGGGCGTCAGCTCAAACGAGTCTCCTCGCACCGCAACATAGCCGAGCGTGACCAGGCTTTCGACGGCAAACCGGTTCAGCCGTGAAGGGTTTGCTGCGGGGGCCCGCAGCGCTTTCAGCGCATCCCACTGATCGGGTCTGAGTTCGAATTCTTCGCTCATCGGTCCAGGCACTCCAGGAGTTCTTGGCGTGCGAGATACAGAGCGCAGATGAATTTCGTGCGACCACAACGAGTCAGGATTTCGATTTATGTGGACGCGTCGTCACATCGCCGTGTCATTGGAATACTTCAATTTTTTCGAATCATTGCGGCGCGTTGACGCGTGATGTCGTCACAGTGATTAACCGGCATCGTCACATAGGTTAATCGAAACGATTAACCGGGTTAATCGTCTCGATTAACCGGGTTAATCACCTGGATTAATCGGGTTAGTCGTCGCGGTTAACCGCGACGCACACTTGCGCCGCCATCGACCGGCAACGTCACACCTGTGATGAAATTGGCCTCATCGGAGGCGAGAAACAGCGCGGCGTTGGCAACGTCCCAGCCGGTGCCCATCTTGTGACGCAGCGGCACCTTGCTGTCGCGTTCGGCCTCGACTTCGGCGCGGCTCTTCTTGAATTCGCGGGCGCGCGTGTCCACCGCCATCGGCGTGTTCATCAATCCCGGCAGGATCACGTTTGCGCGAATGCCATATTGCGCATTCTGGTAGGCGAGCTGTTCGGTGAAGGCGATCATCGCCGACTTGGTCGCCTTGTAGGCAACGTAAGGATAGGTCGTGATCGCGGCCATCGACGAGATGTTGATGATCGAGCCGCGCTGCTGCGCGCGCATGATCGGGATCACGTGCTTGGCGGCGAGGATACAGCTCTTCAGATTGATCGCCACGCAGCGGTCGAACGCCTCCTCGGTGATATCAAGCAGCTCGGCGTCGCCGCCAGAGAGACTGACGCCGACATTGTTGTGCAGGATGTCGACGCTGCCCCAGCGGCCATGTGCGTCAGCCACCATCGCCTTGATGTCGGCATTTCTGGTGACGTCGGCCTTGAAGGCGACTGAAGTCCCGCCCTTGGCCGCGATCAGATCGACGGTTTCCTGCGCCGAAGCCAGATTGTGATCGACGCACAGCACCCTGGCGCCTTCGCGCGCGAAGGTCAGCGCGGTGGCGCGGCCGTTGCCGATGCCCTCGCCGGGACTCTGGCCGGCGCCGACGACGATGGCGACGCGATCTTGCAGGCGCATGTCACTTCACTCCCTGTAGCGGGTACTGCTGCAGTACCTCCTTGTAGTGCGGTTCGTTGTCGATCTGCATGGTGGCGAGCACGCGCACCACGGCGCAGTAGAACGCGATCGTCAGCACAAGGTCAGTCATGTGCTCGTCGGAGAGATGTTGCTTGATCTCGGCGAAGGTCGCATCCGACATCGCGAGCTCGCGCACCATCTCACGGGCGCCTTTGAGGATCGCCTTCGCCAGCGGCTCGAGCTTCGAGGGTCTACCATCAGTCTCCGCGATCAAGCCCCGGATGTCTTCGTCGGTGACGCCGAACTCCTTGCCGATCTTCACATGGTGGGTGAACTCGTATTCCGACTGCTCGAGCCAGCCGACCTGGAGGATCGCGAGCTCGCGCAACCTGGGATCGAGCTTGCTCTTGAAGCGGATATAGCCGCCGATGCCGTTGAAGGCGCGCGCCATGTCCGGCGAGTTCACCAGGAGCTTGTGCAGATTGGTGTTGCGCTTGAGCATGTCGCGATATTCGGGAGCGACCTGATCGGCCTCGAGATAGGGCAGGCGGGCCATTGTTGTTGTCCTTTTTTCGGCGGCTGCGGAGGAGACGGCTGTCGCTTCAGCCGTAGAGGGCTTTGTGTTCGCTGTCGTAGTTGGCGTAGGAGTCCTTCATGCTGGCGCCGTTGAGCAGCATGGTCGCAACCACGGCGTTGTCGGCATCGAACACGCTCGAGCGCACCCACATGCTCTCGGTGCGCTTGCTGCCCGAGAGCGCCACGACCTCGCGCTCGACCCAATAGGTCTCGCCGGGGAATAGCGGCCCGCGCAAGAGACGGATCTCCTGGTCGGCGAACAGCCCGACCGCGGGGCCGCGGACCGGCAGGCGATCTTCGCGCGCGCGGTACTGGAACAGCACGCTCAGCATCTCCATCGGGATGATGGCGCGGCCCCAGGGATTGTGCTCCAGCGAATAATAGTCCGAAGGCTCGGTGATCACCTTGAGCTTGTCGGCGAGCGAGAACGGATAGAGATCGCCCATGTTCTGGTCGAAATCCATCTTGATCGCCTGCCGCGGCGTCTTCATGCCGACCTTGATGTCGGCGAGGATCACGGGATCGGTCAGCGGCTTCAATTCGCCGAGCCGGCGGCTGAGCGCCGTCTCGGTGCCGTCGCCGTCGATCGAGGCGGTGCCGCGCAGGATCTCGGTGCCGTCGCGCTTGATCATCCCGATCGTGCAAACGGTCTGGCCCGGCTTCGGCTTCTCGATCCGGGCCTGCACCTCTTCGCCTTCGAACACCGGGTTGCGGTAATGCGCCGAGAGGCATCCGGTCATGAACCAGGCGCGGCCCCAGATCCGCTCGCACAGCGGCGCGAACTGGCTGAAATGGGTCGGTCCCTCGATCGTGCCGCCGCGGAAGCCGAGCTTCTGCGCGGTTGCGTCGTCGTGAATCGAGGCGTGGGAATCGTAGGTCTGGGCCTGCAGCATCTGCTTCGGGCTGCGCCAGGGACCCACCAGCAGATCGCCGTTCTCCACGATTTCCGTCGTGAACGCGGATTCGACTGTAATCATCCTTGGTCTCCCTCTGCGTCTCCCTCTGCGCGCCACCGTTTCAAAGATGCCAGGGTTCGGCAAGCCTCGCAGAGCAACAAGCCTCGCATGCGCAACATGAGATATGTGCTGCGGCCATGGAACGGGGCTGTTCATGCATAACAAAATCAGTGCATGCTGATGCATGATCATTTCGGAAGATAATCAGACCGGTTCGGACCGGCGTGGCTGACTGACGGGGAAACTGATGGCGTTGATGGAAGTTGGACTGGACGACAAGTACCGGTTGGATACGAAACGAATCTTCCTCTCCGGTACCCAGGCGCTGGTCCGATTGCCCATGTTGCAGCGCGAACGCGACCGCGCGCACGGGCTGAACACTGCCGGCTTCATCTCCGGTTACCGCGGCTCGCCGCTCGGCATGTACGACCACGCGCTGTGGCGGGCGAAATCCTTCCTGAAGGAGCACGACATCGCCTTCGTTCCGGGCCTCAACGAGGATCTGGCGGCGACCGCGGTGTGGGGCAGCCAGCAGGTCGGCATGTTCCCCGGCGCCAAGGTCGATGGCGTGTTCGGCATCTGGTACGGCAAGGGTCCCGGCGTCGATCGTTCGCTCGACGCGCTCAAGCACGCCAATTCCGCCGGCACCTCGCCGAACGGCGGCGTGATCGCGCTCGCCGGCGACGACCATGGCTGCCAATCCTCCACCCTGGCGCATCAGAGCGAGCAGGTGTTCGCCTCGGCGCTGATGCCGGTGGTCAATCCGGCGACGTTGCAGGATTATCTCGACCTCGGCATCCTCGGCTTCGCGCTGTCGCGCTATTCCGGCTGCTGGGTCGGCTTCAAGGCGATCTCCGAGACGGTGGAGAGCTCGGCCTCGATCGTCAGCGACCCCGATCGTATCAAGATCATCACGCCGGACGATTTCGAGATGCCGCCGGACGGGCTCTCGATCCGCTGGCCGGACCCACCGCTCGAGGCCGAGCGCCGGCTGCACGGGCCCAAGATGGAGGCGATCGCGGCCTTCGCCCGCGTCAACCGCTTCGACCGCATCGTGCTGGATTCGAAGCCGGCACGGCTCGGCATCATGGCGACCGGCAAGGCCTATCTCGATCTGCGCCAGGCGCTCGCCGATCTCGGCATCACCGATGCCGATGCGCAGGCGCTCGGCCTGCGCATCTACAAGGTGGCGCTGACCTGGCCGCTCGAAGCGCGCGGCGCGCGCGCCTTCGCCGAAGGCTTGCAGGACGTGCTGGTGGTCGAGGAGAAGCGCGGCTTCATCGAGGACCAGCTGGTCCGCATCCTCTACAACATGGACGCCTCAAAGCGTCCCTCGGTGGTCGGCAAGCGCGACGAGAGCGGCGCGCCGCTGCTGCCGAGCGAAGGCGAGCTGGCGCCGACCATGGTCGCCGCCGCCGTGGTGGCGCGGCTGCGCCGGCTCGGTCACCGCAGCCCGCTGCTGGAGCAGCGTTTGGCAAAACTCGAGGCGTTCGATCGCCCGGCCGAGGGCACGGGCACCGCGAAGCTGCAACGCACGCCGTATTTCTGCTCGGGCTGCCCGCACAACTCGTCGACCAAGATTCCCGAGGGCAGCCGCGCCATGGCCGGTATCGGCTGCCACGGCATGGCGCTGTCGGTGCCGAATCGCAACACCCAGACCATCTCGCATATGGGTGCGGAGGGCGTGAGCTGGATCGGGCAGGCACCGTTCACCAGCGAACAGCATGTGTTCCAGAATCTCGGCGACGGCACCTATACCCATTCCGGCTTGCTGGCGCTGCGCGCGGCGGCCGCGGCCGGCGTCAACATCACCTACAAGATCCTCTATAACGATGCGGTGGCGATGACCGGCGGCCAGCCGGCCGAGGGCGGCTTTACGGTGTCGCAGATCGCGCATCAGGTCTGGGCGGAGGGCACCAAGCGGCTCGCGATCGTCTCCGACGATCCCGACAAATATCCCGCCAATTATTTTCCGCCCGGCGCCACCATTCATCATCGCCGCGAGCTCGATGCCGTGCAGCGCACCCTGCGCGAGATCGAAGGCCTCACCGTCCTGATCTACGACCAGACCTGTGCGGCCGAGAAGCGCCGTCGCCGCAAGCGCGGGCTGTTCCCCGATCCGGCCAAGCGCGTCTTCATCAACGAGCGCGTCTGCGAGGGTTGCGGCGACTGCTCGGTGGCGTCGAACTGCGTCTCGGTGCAGCCGCTGGAGACCGAGCTTGGCCGCAAGCGCCGCATCGACCAGTCGAACTGCAACAAGGATTTCTCCTGCATCGAGGGCTTCTGCCCGAGCTTCGTGATGGTGCAGGATCCCAAGCTGCGCAAGGCCGACCGTACCGCCGCCGATCCCAAGGCGTTGTTCGCCGATTTGCCGACGCCGCCTGTGGCCAGGTTGAGCAATCCCTACAACATCCTGATCACCGGCATCGGCGGCACCGGCGTCATCACCATCGGCGCGCTGCTCGGCATGGCCGCGCATGTCGAAGGTCTCGCCTGCTCGACGCTCGACTTCACCGGGCTGTCGCAGAAGAATGGCGCTGTCATGAGCCACGTCCGGCTTGCGCCCGCCTCCGACATGCTGACCACGGTGCGCATCGCGCCCGGCAACGCCAACCTGATCCTCGGCTGCGACCTCGTCGTCGCCACCAGCGTGCCGGCGCTGAGCCGCGCCGAGCGCGGCGTCACCCGCGCTGTCGTCAACGCGGATCTCTTGCCGACCGCAAGCTTCGTGATCGATCCCGATATCGACTTCGAAGCCAGCTCGATGCGCGATGCGCTGAACGGCGCGGTGACACCTGGCGATCTCGACGTCCTCGATGCCACCGGGCTTGCCACCGCGCTGATGGGCGACAGCATCGCCACCAACGCCTTCATGCTCGGCTTTGCCTTTCAGCGCGGCGCGATCCCGCTGTCGCTGGAAGCGATCCTGAAGGCGATCGAGCTCAACGGCGCCGCCATCGAGATGAACAAGACTGCGTTCTCGTGGGGCCGGCTCGCCGCGCATGACCTGCAGCGCGTGGTCAGCGCCGCGCGTTTCAAGAGCGCCGGCGCCGCGCCGGCCGAGAAGACGCTCGATGAGGCGATCGCCTTCCGCGCCAAATTCCTCACCGACTATCAGGACGCGGCCTACGCCAAGCGCTATCTCGACGACGTCGCGCGCGTCCGCACCGCCGAGGCGGCGGCCGCGCCGGGCTCGCAGGACCTGACCGAAGCCTTCGCAAAGGGCCTGTTCAAGCTGCTGGCCTACAAGGACGAATACGAGGTCGCGCGGCTCTATTCCGATGGCGAGTTCAACAAGGCCTTGAGGGAGCAGTTCGAGGGCAATTCCGGTCTGAAGGTCTTGCTGGCGCCGCCGCTGCTGGCCCAGCGCGATTCCGTCACCGGGCGGCTGCAGAAGCGTGAATTCGGTGCGTGGATTTTCACCGCGTTCGGCATGCTGGCGAAGCTGAAGGGTCTGCGCGGCACCGCCTTCGACATTTTCGGCTACACCGCGGAGCGCAAGATGGAGCGCGCATTGCCGGTCGACTATTCGGCGATGATCCTGCGTCACCTCGACGGCAGGAAGCCGCTCGACTTGCCGCGGCTCGTGGCGCTGGCAAAGGCTGCGGATCTCGTGCGCGGCTATGGCCACATCAAGGAAGGCAACGTCGCCCGCTACCGCACCGAATGCGCGCGGCTGGAGCGCGCGATCGGCCAGCCGTTGGCGCAGGCGGCCGAATAGGGCAGAGCGTTATTCCATCGGAACGGAAAGGGCTCCAGGTGGCGGCTGGGGAACTTTCCACCGCCGCCCTGGTTGACCGGTAACCCTGCCGCAAGCCGTGGCTGGATTCGCGCGGCCGGGGCCCCTACATGATGGCTGTTCTGTTCGAGTGATTTCAGGAGGCCGTTTGATGGTCCTGAAAAACGCTTTTGTTGCAATCGTCTGCACCGCGTGCCTGACTTGGGGTGGCGTGGCGTTTGCCGACGAGTACGGCCCCAGCGAGTTCTTCAGCCTCGATCTCTCCAAGGCGGTGCTGTCGCCGAAGCGGCTTGGCCCGCCGGCGCAGTTCGAGCCGGTTCCGGTCGAGGCGAAGGCCGACCACGGTCCCGATCAGCATGCGAATGTCGAGCCGCAGGTCGAGGAGACGAAAGTCGCGCCGAAGAAAGCCGTGCGGACCACCGGGGTAACCGCGCCGCGTGAGCGGAAGCGCGCGGCCGCGCACGTTCCCGCCCGCGCCAAGCTCGCGCGCCGCCACTCGAACCCGCTCGATGCGGAGGCCCGCGACACACGGATCCAGACCTGGCCGTGCCGCACCGGCGGCATCTGCAACTGGCATCGGTGAGGCGGCGCTCTGGCGCAGATCCACGTGCGCATCCACAAGAATGTTAAGCCCGTCATCCTGAGAGTCTGACTCATAAGTCACCCAACCTTACCAGCAGCGGCAAGTCTGCGGGTCAGGAGCCTCATGTGTGCAATCAGCAGCCAGGCAGCTTCGGTTGCCACCGTCGCCTC